>JBDLIF010000015.1:0-17519 GCA_039714955.1 Pseudomonadota bacterium
TGGTGGATGCAATCGTGACCGAGAGGGGGGTTGTCCTCTCGCCAAACAGAGAAAAGATGGAAAACTTGATGTCCGTTTGAGCTGAGACGGCCTGAAATACGATTTCAGAGGTTAATTATGCAGCAGAGGGGTAGGTCCATATGATACAATTCGCTTTTTTCTAACGCCCCCAGAAGCCGTTTTGGGGTGATTTCGGAAGACTGCAAACGCCTATGAGCGAATTCGCCAAAGAAGTCCTGCCCGTTAACCTCGAAGACGAGATGCGCCAATCCTATCTCGATTACGCCATGAGCGTTATCGTGGGGCGGGCGCTGCCGGATGTGAGAGATGGCCTCAAACCGGTCCACCGCCGTGTGCTCTATGCCATGAGCGAACTGGGCAACGACTGGAACAAGCCCTATAAGAAATCCGCCCGCATCGTCGGTGATGTGATCGGTAAATACCATCCCCATGGTGATACCGCGGTCTACGACACCATCGTGCGCATGGCCCAGCCTTTTTCCATGCGTTACATGCTGGTGGACGGGCAGGGCAACTTCGGTTCCGTGGATGGCGACTCCCCGGCCGCCATGCGTTATACCGAAGTGCGCATGGCCAAGATCGCCCACTCCATGCTGGAAGATCTTGACAAGGAGACGGTGGACTTTGTCCCCAATTACGATGATAGCGAGAAGGAACCGGCGGTATTGCCCGCCCGGGTGCCCAACCTGCTGGTCAATGGCTCCGCCGGTATCGCGGTGGGCATGGCCACCAACATTCCCCCACATAATCTGCACGAGGTCATCGACGCCTGTGTGGCGGTGATCGACGACGAATCGATCACTATCGACGCCTTGATGAAGCACCTGCCGGGGCCCGATTTCCCCACGGCCGGTCTGATCAATGGGGCAAATGGTATCAAGGCGGCCTACCAAACCGGGCGTGGCATTATCTACATGCGTGCCCGCACCGAGATCGAGACCCACACCGCCACCGGCAAGCAGACGATCCTGGTACATGAGCTGCCCTATCAGGTGAATAAGGCGCGCATGATCGAGAAGCTCGCTGAGCTGGTGAAAGAGAAAAAGATCGAGGGTATCAGCGCACTGCGCGACGAGTCCGACAAGGACGGCATGCGCGTGGTGATCGAGCTGCGTCGGGGCGAAGTGGCGGAAGTGGTGCTGAACAACCTGTTCCAGCAGACCGCCATGCAGAGCGTCTTCGGTATCAACATGGTGGCGCTGGTGGATGGCCGTCCCCGGCTGCTCAATCTCAAGCAGCTGCTGGAATATTTTATCCGCCACCGCCGTGAGGTGGTGACCCGCCGCACCCTGTTCGAACTGCGCAAGGCGCGTGATCGGGCCCATGTGCTGGAGGGTCTGGCGGTCGCGCTGGCCAACATCGATGAGGTGATCGAACTGATCAAGCAGGCGGCGAGTCCGGCGGAGGCCAAGAAGGGCCTGCTGGAGCGGCACTGGCAATCCGGTACCGTCGAGGCGATGCTGCAACGGAGCGGGGCAAGCAGTACCCGGCCCGAGGATCTGGCCGCGGAATTCGGTTTGACCGATGCGGGTTACCGCCTGACCGAGGTCCAGGCCCAGGCCATCCTGGATCTGCGACTGCACCGCCTGACCGGGCTGGAGCAGGACAAGATCATCAAGGAATACGAGGAGTTACTGGATAAAATTGCTGATCTGCTGGATATTTTGAGCAGTCCCGATCGCCTCATGCAGGTGATCCGCGACGAGTTGCTGGTGATCAGAGAACAATACGCAGACGAACGTCGCACCGAGATCATCCAGACCCGACTCGACCTGACCCTGGAGGATCTGATCACCGAAGAGGACGTAGTGGTGACCTTGTCCCATGGCGGTTATGCCAAGGCCCAGCCCATCAGCAGCTACCAGGCCCAGCGCAGGGGTGGCAAGGGCAAGATGGCGACCGCCACCAAGGACGAGGACTTTGTCGACAAGCTGTTTGTCGCCAGCACCCACGATACCATTCTCTGTTTTTCCAACCTGGGCAAAATCTATTGGCTGAAGGTCTACGAACTGCCCCAGGCGGGCCGCAATGCCCGCGGCAAACCCATCGTCAACCTGTTACCGTTGGAGAGTGAGGAACGCATCAACGCCATACTGCCGGTGCGTGAATACAGCGAAGACCGCTATGTCTTCATGGCGACCAGTGCGGGCACCGTGAAGAAGACCCCGCTGGAGGCCTTCTCCCGCCCCCGCGCCGGTGGCATCATCGCGGTGGATCTGCGGGAAGGGGATAAGCTGATCGGGGTCGATCTCACCGATGGCGAGCAGGATATCCTGCTCTTCAGCAGCTCAGGCAAGGCAGCCCGCTTTCATGAATCCAATGTGCGCGCCATGGGTCGTACCGCCTGTGGTGTACGGGGTATCCGCCTGGAACAGGGCCACAGGTTGGTCTCACTCATCGTCGCCCATGAGGGTGATGTGCTGACCGTCACCGAGAACGGCTTTGGCAAGCGCACGGCCATACATGAGTACCCGGTACATGGGCGGGGCGGGCAGGGTGTCATCTCCATCCAGACCTCGGAGCGCAACGGCGCGGTGGTCGGTGCGGTGCAGGTCACCGATGATGACGAGATCATGATGATCACCGATGGCGGCACCCTGGTGCGCAACCGGGTCACCGATGTCTCCCAAATGGGCCGCAACACCCAGGGCGTGATCATGATCCGCCTGAGCAAACAGGAGAAGCTGATCGGTATCGAACGTATTGAGAACCTCGAGTCCGAGGAGGGCGAAGAAGTGCGTTCAGAGCCATCGGAAACTGATTAAAAAATTAGTCCGCAAATGAACGCGAATATTAGCGCTCATTTGCGGATAAATAACTCTTTAATAAACAAGTTGAGAGAGAAAGATGTCACGAGTCTTTAACTTTAGCGCGGGCCCGGCCGCCCTGCCGGAGACGGTGCTGAAACAGGCCCAGGAGGAGCTGCTGGACTGGCATGGCGCCGGCATGTCGGTGATGGAGATGAGTCACCGCGGCAAGGAGTTCATGTCGATCGCGAATCAGGCGGAGAGCGATCTGCGGGAGCTGCTGGCGGTGCCGGACAACTACAAGGTGCTCTTTCTCCAGGGCGGTGCCTCCAGTCAGTTCGCCATGGTGCCGATGAACCTGACCCGTGACAACAAGCAGGTCGATTACATCAATACCGGCTCCTGGTCCAAGAAGGCGATAGCCGAAGCCAAACGCTTCTGTGATGTCAACCTGGCGGCCAATACGCAAGCGTCCAAGTTTACCGTCACGCCGGAACGGACCGAACTCAATCTGAGCGGCGATGCGGCCTATGTCCACTACACGCCGAACGAGACCATCCAGGGCGTTGAGTTCCCCTATGTGCCAGAGACCGGCGATGTGCCGCTGGTGGCGGACTTCTCCTCCAGCATCCTCTCACGCCCCATCGATGTCTCCAGGTATGGCATCATCTATGCCGGCGCACAGAAGAATATCGGACCGGCCGGGCTGACCCTGGTGATCGTCCGGGACGATCTGATCGGTCATGCCATCGAGGGTACTCCGGTGATGTTCCAGTACAGCACCCATGCGGAGGCGGGCTCCATGTATAACACCCCGCCCACCTATGGCTGGTATCTGGCGGGCCTGGTCTTTCAATGGTTGAAAGAGAAGGGTGGGTTGTCCGCCATGGCTGAGATCAACGAGCGTAAGGCGCAGGCCCTCTACGCTGCCATCGACGGCTCCGACTTCTATGCCAACCCGGTTGAACTGGAAAGCCGCTCCTGGATGAATGTGCCGTTCACCCTGGCCGATGCCGAGCTGGATGCAAAGTTTCTCGAAGAGGCCAGTGCCGCTGGTCTTAAAACCTTGAAAGGACACCGTTCCGTGGGTGGCATGCGGGCGAGTATCTACAACGCCATGCCGGAAGAGGGCGTCAAGGCGCTCATCGATTTCATGGCCGAGTTTGAACGTCGATACGGCTGATTGATTTCATCGCCACGGAGACAAAGGGGACACAGAGAAAATAACAAGTTATTCATGGTGTTAGTTATTATTCCATGAAACAACTATAACTATCTCAGTGCGCTCTGTGTCTCTGTGGCAAAAATATTAAAGAGTGGTTTCATGTACAAGATTCTTACCCTGAACAACATTTCAGTAGCGGGTCTGGACCGCCTGCCCCGTGATAAGTACGAGGTGGCCTCTGAGCTGGCTCATCCGGATGCCATTCTGCTGCGGTCTTATAAGATGCACGGTATGGAGGTCCCCAAAACGGTTAAGGCTATCGGCCGGGCCGGTGCGGGAGTCAACAACATCCCGGTGGAGAAGATGACAGCAAAGGGCGTTGCGGTGTTCAATGCACCCGGGGCCAATGCCAACGCGGTCAAGGAGCTGGTATTGGCTGGCTCGCTGATTGCCGCCCGCAACTTGGGTCAGGCCTGGCGTTTTGCCTCCGGGCTGGAGGGTGAGGATGCGGTGATCTCGAAAAACGTGGAGTCCGGCAAAAAGAATTTCGTCGGCTTCGAACTGCCGGGCCGCACCATGGGCGTTATCGGTCTGGGGGCAATCGGCGTCAAGGTTGCCAATGCCTGTCGCGCCCTCGGTATGAAGGTCATCGGCTACGATCCAACGATAACGGTACAGAGTGCCTGGAAACTGACCTCGGACGTGGAACAGGCACTGAGCGTGGATGATCTGCTGTCAAAGGCTGACTTCGTCACCTTCCATGTACCATTGAATGACGCCACGGCCAATATGATCAACGCCAACCGGCTTAAGTTGATGAAACGGGGAGCGGTGCTGCTGAACTTTGCCCGCAACGGGATCATCGATGATGAGGCGGCGGTGGCCGCCCTGGATGAGGGTCAGCTCTACGCCTATGTCTGTGACTTCCCTAGTAATCTGCTGAAAAATCATCCTCGGGTCATCTCCTTGCCCCATCTGGGTGCCTCCACCAAAGAGGCGGAAGAGAACTGCGCCATTATGGTAGCGGACGAGGTTAGCGATTTCCTCGAAAATGGCAACATCAGCAACTCGGTGAACTTTCCGGATATCAACCTGCCACGTAATGGCGGCCACCGGATCGCGGTGGTGAACAACAATGTGCCCAACATGGTGGGGCAGATCTCCTCCGAACTGGGTAAGGAGGGCTTGAATATCCTCGATATGCTCAATCGTTCCCGTGAAAATATCGCGGTTACCCTGCTGGATGTGGACAAAGAGCCATCCAAGCAAGTATTGAAGGAATTGGGCAAAATCAAAGGGGTACTCTCCGTCCGCTGTCTGGGTTGTACCAAGAACTAGATCAACCGGGTGTCAGTGAATGAGTGATGACGAACAGCTGAACGCTATTCGCGACCGCATAGACACACTGGATCAGGAGATTCAGCGCCTGCTCAATGCGCGGGCCGAAGCGGCTCAGGATGTGGCGCGCATCAAATTGGCCGCCGATCCCAAGGCCGAGTTCTATCGACCGGAACGGGAGGCGGAGGTATTGCGCAAGGTCAAGGAGCGCAATACCGGTCCTCTGGATGGGGAAGAGGTGGCGCGTCTGTTCCGCGAGATCATGTCGGCCTGTCTGGCATTGGAACAACCCCTGGAAGTGGCCTTCCTTGGCCCTGAGGGTACCTTCACCCAGACGGCCGCACTCAAACACTTCGGTCACTCGGTAGAGACGATCTCCATGGGTTCTATTCCCGATGTCTTCCGGGAGGTGGAGGCGGGCGCCTGTCGCTATGGCTTGGTACCGGTGGAGAACTCCACGGAAGGGGTGGTCAGCCATACCCTGGATAGCTTCCTGAACTCCCCTCTGCGCATCTGTGGTGAAGTGAGCCTGCGCATTCATCACCACCTGCTGAGCCGGGAGGCGTCGTTGGACGACATCAAGGCGGTCTACTCGCACCAGCAGTCCTTGGCCCAGTGCCGCGGCTGGCTCGACCGGTACCTGCCCCAGGCGGAACGGATGGCGGTTGGCAGTAATGCAGAGCCTGCCGCGCTGGCGGCGGAAAATAGTGCATCGGCCGCCATTGCGGGGGAGACCGCCGCCGATATCTACCAACTGCCGAGGCTGGCGGAAAACATCGAGGACGAGCCCGGCAATACGACGCGCTTCCTGGTGATCGGCAAGAAAGATGCACCACCTAGTGGCGATGACAAGACCAGTCTGATGTTCTCAACCCAGAACAAGGCGGGTGGCTTGCATTCCATACTGGCACCGATCGCCGCACATGACATCAGCATGACCCGCATCGAATCGCGCCCTTCGCGCCGGGGACGTTGGGATTATGTTTTTTTCGTGGACATCGACGGTCACAGGAAGGATGAGAAGGTTGCTGAAGCACTGAAGGCATTGGAGCGGAAGGCGACACTGTTCAAGGTGCTGGGCTCTTATCCCAAGGCGGTTTTGTGATTTATTTGCTGCTTCATATCGACCTACGCCTTATTTATCCCAAGAGCCGTCACTGATGAAACGATTTGTTGATTTGGCATCCCCCGGTATTGCTGAACTAAAACCCTATGTGCCGGGCAAACCCATTTCGGAGTTGGAGCGGGAATTAGGGATTTCCGATTCCATCAAGCTCGCCTCCAATGAGAATCCCCTGGGTCCAAGTCCGTTGGGAATGGCAGCGGCCGCCGAAGTGATTACAGGTATCAATATCTATCCTGATGACTCGGCCTTCCGGTTACACAATGCGCTCGCGACCAGATATGGGGTAGAGACGGACTCGATCATCATCGGTAGCGGTTCCAGTGACGTGATCGACATGGTGGTGCGGGTCTTTCTTACACCCGGCCGTAATGCAGTCTTCTCCGAACACGCCTTTGCCATGTATCCCATCTACACCCAGGCAGCGGGTGCGGAGGGCAAGGTGGCCAGGCCACTGCCTTCAGATCATCCCAGCATGCCCTATGGGCACGACCTCGAAGCGATGGCGGCTCTGGTGGATGACAACACCCGGGTGGTATTTATAGCCAACCCGAATAACCCGACGGGCACCTGGCTGAAGAGGGATGCCCTGAGCGGCTTTCTGGACGAGTTGCCCGAGCATGTCATCACGGTGCTGGATGAGGCCTATACGGAGTATGTCAGTGAATCCGACTTCCCCAACGGGCTGGAACTGCTGCCGAAATATACAAACCTGATTATTACCCGCACCTTTTCCAAGATATACGGGCTGGCAGGCTTGAGAGTCGGTTACGGTATAGCCAATAAGGCGTTGATTTCGCTGATCAATCGCGTTCGTCATCCATTCAATGTCAACAGTCCTGCCCTCGCCGCCGCGGAAGCGGCCTTGGGCGATGTGGCATTTATTGCCCGCAGTGTCGAGGTCAACAAACGGGGACTGATACAGCTGCATGAGGGGTTTGAGACGCTGGGATTGAAGGCTATTCCTTCGGTGGCCAACTTCATTACGGTTGACTTGCAACGTAGCGGGGCTGAGATAAACGACGCGCTGCTGCGGGAAGGCGTGGTTGTTCGTCCTGTAGCCAACTACAAACTGCCGAATCATCTTCGCGTGACCGTCGGAACGGCGGTGGAGAACGAGCGGTTTCTAAGCGCTTTGAAAAAGGTAATGGCCAAGTGATTCGAAAACTGGCGATCATCGGGGTTGGCCTGATCGGTGGCTCCATGGCACGTGTCCTGCGGCAGGAGGGCTTAGTACAGGAGATCGTGGGTTGTGGTCGGGGCAGGGCCAATCTGCGGAAGGCGGTGGAGATCGGCGTCATCGATCACTACACCCATAAGGTAGCCGAAGCAGTAGAGGGTGCGGACTTCGTCGTCCTGGCCGTCCCGCTCGGGGCCATGCGGGCGACCTTCGAGGCGATGCGGAATCATTTGGCGGATGATGTCGTTTTGACGGACGTGGGCAGTGTCAAGGGCAGTGTCATCCAGGATGCCAAACAGGTGTTTGGTGAGGTGCCCAACTACTTCGTACCCGGACACCCCATCGCAGGAACGGAACGTAGCGGTGTCGAGGCGGCCTTTCCCGAGCTGTTCCGTAACCGCCGGGTGATATTGACGCCGCTGGATAGCACGGATGCCAGCGCCTTGAGACGTGTCGAGCGGGTATGGGAATATTGTGGGGCTGAAGTCACCCGCATGGAGGTCAGGCACCACGACGAGGTTCTCGCGGCCACCAGCCACCTGCCGCATATGCTGGCTTACAGTCTGGTGGACAGCCTGGCCAGGATGAAAGAGAACGACGAGATCTTTCGTTTTGCCGCGGGAGGCTTTCGGGATTTCACGCGTATCGCCTCGAGTAACCCCACCATGTGGCGGGACATCTGTCTGGCCAACAGTGATGCCCTGGGGGTGATGTTGAAACGCTTCGCGAATGAGTTGCAGGGATTGGCGGATACCCTTGAGAAAGGTGACGCAGAGGGCTTGCTGGAGATCTTCGAACGGGCCAAGGCGGCAAGAGACCGTTATATTGATGGGATCAAATAGAGAAATATCATAGCCTGTTGGAATGCGGAAAGCCTACAATTCGGAACACTGCGAGCCATAGATGTATGGTGGGTCGTGCAGGGATCGAACCTGCGACCACCTGATTAAAAGTCAGATGCTCTACCAACTGAGCTAACGACCCATCTATTACCGATCGGCAATATTTTGGAACGCGGATAATACCCTAGTTTTCGGCATGAGTGAAGTCTTCAGCCAGTTCAGAGGGATAGGATTTTAACTGGAGTTTAGAAGGAAATAGGAAACTCAGTGACTGCAAAAACGGATTAATAGGTGCTTTAATCTGGCCGACTGCCTATCCAGGCGGCAATCTTTATAAATACAGTAAGGTATAAGTAATGACAAACGATACGAATGTAACTTGGCACGAACATGAGGTTTCCCGCGATAAAAGAGAATCTTTGAATGGTCACAAGGGCTGTGTGATCTGGTTTACCGGTTTGAGTGGATCGGGGAAAAGCACCATTGCCAATGCCCTGGATCACCAACTGCATCAGCTTGGAATTCACAGCGCGGTGCTGGATGGAGATAATGTTCGCCACTCCCTGAATGCTGGCCCTGGCATGTTATTGGAAAAACATGGTGAGGATTTTGCCAAGCGATTTGGACTGGGTTTTTCGGCGGTCGATCGGGAAGAGAATATCCGACGTATCGGTTCGGTAGCAGAGCTCTTTTCTCAGGCGGGCATCATCGCCCTGACCGCCTTTATCAGTCCCTATCGTCTGGATCGCGATCGGGTGAGAGGGAAACTCCAGCCTGGCGAGTTTATCGAGGTGTTCGTTGACACACCAATCGAAGTGTGTGAATCGAGGGACCCTAAGGGTCTCTATAAGAAGGCGCGAGCAGGGGAGATCAAGGGCTTTACCGGCATAGATGATCCCTATGAGGCCCCTGTGTCACCGGAACTGGTGCTTTCGGCGGCGGATAAATTGCCCGATGAGCTTGCCGAAGAGGTGCTGGATTACCTGCAGGAAGCGGGTATCTGTTCCTTCCAGGAAGGGATCGAACTGGCGGTCTAATGGGTTTATATCCAGAGACAGCCTAAGAATTGGGTGTTGCTGGAACGGAATTGATAAAAAGATGAACATGAGATCAGGGCTGGTTTTGAGTATGTTGCTGGGCGCAACCATCATCGCATTGCTGTTTGTCAAACTGATGTATGATATGAGCACGGATATGACCAGGATGGTCGAGCATGTGGGTAGTCTCTCCCAGGATGTGTCTGCCATGCGGGAGAGTATGGAAAGCATGTCCAGCAACATGGCGAGTATGCATGAGAGCATGCGGCGCATCGATGAGAATATACAGGGGATGGGGAATGCCGTGCAGCAGGGTGGCAAGGCCTTTCAGCAGTGGAATCCTGCCGAAATGATGCGCTAGTGCCCTAGCAGGCCCGTACTACAGGGACTGCTGAAGACTTATCAATGAAGCTATCTGATTAACTGGTGAATGGAGTGGTGATGGGCGGAAAGATTCGAAAGGCCGTATTTCCTGTAGCAGGTTTGGGGACACGTTTTCTGCCTGCTACCAAGGCGAATCCAAAAGAGATGCTGCCGGTTGTGGATAAGCCGTTGATTCAATATGCGGCGGAAGAGGCGGAGGATGCGGGCATCAATTCCCTGATCTTTGTTACCGGACGTAACAAGCGTTCGATCCCCGACCATTTCGATACCGCCTATGAGCTGGAGAGTGAACTCAAGGCGGCAGGCAAGACCGAGTTGTTGAACAAGGTTCAGAACATCCTCCCTGAGGATGTAGCCTGCGTCTACCTGCGTCAGGCAGAGGCACTGGGTTTGGGCCATGCGGTACTCTGTGCGGAGCCGGTGGTGGGAAATGAACCCTTTGCGGTCATTCTCGCGGACGATCTGATTCGGGGTGACGAGGGTGTGGGAGCCATCGAACAGATGGCCAAGGTATACGAGCAATACCAATGCAGCGTCATCCTCGTGGAGGAGGTGCCGCGGAATGAGACGCAGAAATACGGCATTGTGGAGATCGAAGAGGATGATGGTGAGACCGCCATCATCACCTCCATCGTGGAAAAGCCCAGGCCTGAGGACGCTCCGTCAAACCTGGCCGTTGTCGGGCGTTATATCCTGACTCCCCGGATTTTTGATCTGATCAAAAAAACCGGCAGTGGTACTGGGGGTGAGATCCAGTTGACGGATGCCATCGCTGAGATGTTGAAATACGAGAAGGTGCGAGCCTATCGAGTCAAAGGCAAACGCTACGATTGCGGTAGTAAACTGGGCTATCTGGAGGCTTCGGTCGAATATGGCCTGGAGCATCCGGAAATAGGGGATGACTTTTCCGCCTATTTGCGCGAGCTGGCCTGTAAGGCCAGTGAAACCGAAAGCTGATGAAGCCTGGTTTTCGCTTACAGAAAACCACTGACCCAAGAGACCAGGCGTTAATAAGTGGCGAGCGGTTCCTCCAGCTATTCCAGCTGTTCAGGTCGACCTATGCCATACCCTTGGGCGTAATCCACGCCGATCTCCTGGAGCTTTTCCAATATCGCTCCATTCTCCACGAACTCCGCGATCGTCTGCTTACCCATCACCTGGCCAATCTCATTGATGGATTTCACCATGGCGAAGTCCATGGGATCATCCAGGATGTCTTTGACAAAGATACCATCGATCTTCAGGTAGTCGACGGGTAGACTCTTGAGATAGGCAAAGGAAGAGAGGCCACTGCCGAAATCATCCAGGGCAAAGCGGCAGCCCAGCTGTTTCAGCGACTGGATAAAAAGGGTGGCATCGGTCAGATTCGCTATCGCCACTGTCTCGGTGATCTCAAAGCAGATCTTCTTCGGGGGGATGTTGTACTTGTTAAATTGTGCCTTCACAAAAGCCAGAAACTCTTCGTCGCTCAGGGAGAGACCTGAGATGTTAATGGCGCAGAGAAACAGGCGCTGCAGATTTGCTGGCCGGTTGGCAAACCAATCAAAAGCCGTCCTTATGACCCAGCGATCAAGCCAGCCTGACAGGTTGTAACGCTCGGCAGCAGGCAGGAACAGACCTGGCAGCACCATGTTGCCTGCCTCGTCTTGCATACGCACCAGCAGTTCGTAGTGATCTGCTTCGTTCTTGTGACCCGCCAGCGGTACAATCGGCTGAAAGTAGAGCTGAAAGCGGTCTTCGTCCAGGGCCCGCGGCAGACTTGCCGCCCACTGCATCTCACCATGTCGCCTGGCCAGCACCTCATCGTCCTCATGGTGGACATGTACCCGGTTGCGCCCCTGTTCCTTGGCCATATAGCAGGCCGTATCCGCCGCACTCAACAAAACAGTGGCTTTTTCGCTGGCCTCATTGATAGCCACCAATCCGATGCTGACACCGATGTTGAAACTCTTGTTTTCCCAGGCAAACCGAAACTCAGTAAAAGTCTTGATCAGCTTTTCCGCCACCCGCTTGGCTTCATTTAATGAGCAGTACTCTACTATCAGGCCGAACTCATCGCCTCCCAGACGGGCCAAAGTGTCATCTTGTCGCACGTGGGTCTGCAACAACCGCCCAAGCTGGCGCAACAGTTCGTCACCCGCCACGTGACCGCAGGTATCGTTGACCAGCTTGAACTGATCCAGGTCAAAATAGAGCAGGGCATTTTCCGTCTCTTCCTTACGGGCCGTCTCCAGCACTCGCTTCAGTCTGTACTCGAATTCCCGGCGGTTGATCAAACCCGTTAACCCATCATGCGCGGCGTGGAAGGAGATCTCCCGTGACATGCGCCGAGTCTCTGTTACATCCTTGAACACCAATACTACGCCCAGAAGATCGTTGTCCCTTCCGCGGATGGGTGCCGCTGAAATCTCGATCGAATACTCCTTGCCAGACCGGCTCACCAGCACAGTATGATCCGCCAGTCCGATGATCTCACCTTCTCTTAAACAGCGTGCAACGGGATCCTGTGAAGGTTCCCGGGTTGCTTCGTTGAGAATCTGGAATACCCGTTCCATGGACTGCCCCTGCGCCTCGCCAGCCGACCATCCGGTCAGTCTCTCCGCGACAGGATTAAGATATTCGACAAGACCGTAAGCATCCGTGCTGATCACGCCATCGCCGATGGAGTGGAGGGTGACCTGGGTGCGCTCATTCTCCTCAAACAGTGCCTGCTCGGCGAGCTTGCGATCCGTGATATCGCTGGCGATACCTTCGATAATCAGGTCCTTACCCTCCCCATGCCTGCCTACCGAGCGGTCCAGAAACCAATGCCATTGACCTCTGAGGTCCTTTATCCGGTATTCCATCTCGATGGACTTGCCCTCCGTGAAGGCCTGTATGGCCTGGTCGACACGCGGGAGGTCATCGGGGTGGATGGCGTCATGCCAGAGAAACGGCTCCGTCTTCAGTTGGTTCTGTTTGAATCCCAGAATTTCCTGGATCCTGGGAGACCAATAGCTTGCGCCGCCACTCGTCGAGTAGGTATAGACAATATCCGGCAGCCCCTCGACCAGGCGCCGGTAGCGCGCTTCACTCTCCCGCAGGGCGATCTGTCCGCGATGCGTGGTGAGTGCACCACCGATAATCTCTGTTGACAGTCTCAACAGGGCCAGGTCCTCGTTTTTCCATGTGCCGGCCTCCTTGACGTTATCGAAGCCGAGAAAGCCCATCACCGTCCCGGTCAAATAGATTGGCACCATGATCAGCGACCTTATGCCCTGGCTCTCCAGGGCGGCTTTCTCATTGGCCGCCGCTTCCGGTAGTGCCGACACGTCATGAATAGGCAGTATCTCGCCACTCTGCAGTTGTGCGAGTGACCAGGAGAATGCCTCCATCGGTAATCCCTGGCAATTCTCTATCTCTTTGCTGACACCCTCGGCACACCACTCGTGGGTGTTGTCCAGCGTCTTCCCATCGTTCCTGAAGAGAAACAGATACGACCGGGAGGCCCCGCTCAGGCTGCCGATCCTTTCCAGAGCGTAATCGATCGCGGAGTCAATCCGTGAAGTGCCAATGAATCGGGAGGAGATTGCGGTTATGGCATTTTCCACCAAAAGCCGGTGCCGCAGAGCGTTCTCGTTATGCACCCGCTTGGTTACGTCGACGGACATAACCAGCTCCCCCATCCGTCCTTCGTGCTCCAGTGGGTAGGCAGTGATATCCGCAAAGATGAGATCACCGTTTTTTTTCATGTGGCGCCAGACATTAGTGGGATCCAGTTCGCCACCTATCTGGCTGATTTCATCTATTAGCAAGGGGACTTCCTCATGCTGACGAATGTCCTCAACAGTCATACGCAGGAATTCATCCTTGGAATAGCCATAATTCAGGACCGCTGCCTCGTTCACTGCCAGAAACCGCAGTGTCTCAAGGTCGTAGATCCACATTGGCATGGGATTCATCAAAAAGAATTTCTGAAAATTGTTGTTGCTCTTCATCGATAATCGTTCATTTGACAGTCCGGTAATATTCTAGATTAACAGGTAGGTGATAAGTGCCGGGTCATCGTAGACAGTTTATCTAAAATCAGCGTCTATTTTAAAATCGACTAAAATCTCTGATCATGGTGGAAACTGACAAGAATGACGGGGCTAATGAGATACCGGTCACAAAGACGGCTAAAGCAGTCGTTCGTCCCAAGCAGGACTATTCGGAGTTACCGCAGAAACCCATCACGTTGAAGGAAGGGATAGGAGGACTGGCGACGCCAGCCAAAACGAATGGGGAGTCAGCGGGAATAACCTTGGCTGCCACGAAAGCCGTCAAACCGAAAAAGCGGGTCCCGGCAAAGCGAAAAAGAGCGGCGGGAGATCAATGGATCCTGCGTGGAGTGTCCATATCCGCCCGGGATGCGGCCACGAAGGCCGCACGAGCAGAGGGGGTCAAACTTGGTGAATGGCTGGATCGGATCATCCTGCGGACAACCATCGCCCCCGCTGAGAGCGGGGAAACCCAGCAACAGGTATTGGAGGCCTTGCAGGATATTCAAAATCGGTTGGAGCGCATAGAATATCATCGAGGTTTCCTCTCCCGCCTCTGGGAAAAGCTGAAATCCAGGTCTGGCTGGTAACACTCATTGGCCAGGTCTCAGCGTTAATCAGTGAAAAATTGGGTACAATCAGGCTCCCATACACGATTTAGAGGTATTAATCGATGGAGTTCGGCCCCCGTGAGATCCTAACCCCCTTTCGTCCCATTCCGCTGGATGTTCCGGAGGGCATGAAGCCCAACGAGTTTTTCAACAGCACGGAAAACCTCGATGACCTGGTGCATAACAATGGGTTGCTGGTCAATCCGGAGAACCTGCTGCTCTATCGCAAGGCGCTGGGCCACAGCAACGAATTCGATACCTCCGTCATCTATAACACCTCCAAGATGGTCCTCAATCCGCTTGGCAGACCGGTACGTCGTACCCAGGTGCCGGAGAACGTCAAACATGTCTGGAACCGGATGAACCAGATCATCATCGAGTACATGATCGAACGCTATCCGGATCCGGCGGATCATCTGATGCTTGCCGGCGAGGCGAGTCTCGATGCAACCTGGCCACTGACCTCTCCCGGTGTGCCCAGCATCCGGATGCTGCACAACCATTTCATCGTCTTTCCCATGCAGCAGCTGCGCAAGGCAGGCCTGGCGGACCCGGCCAATTCGAATCTGACCGATGGGGGGCAGCACAGTCTGTTCCAGTCCTACATGCGGGAGGTTTATCGGGACTTTTTCGACCAGGCCCTCGATCTGGAGGTCTTGCGGCAGGCCGATGCCGGGGCATCACGCATCGAATTGACCGGCTACCCGCAAGGCCTGCCATGCTGGGAGATACAGGGTGGGGTGGAGAGCCTCAGGGATATCCGTTTCTGGAGAGAGTATGACTTGGTTCTGCAGGGATTCATCGATTTCTACCGCACCTTCTTCACTCAGGTCTCCACCCGCAATGCGCCCATGCTGGAGGATGTCTATTTTCCCGCGCAGGTGGAGAGCGTGCTGCTGTTCAACAACGACTTTCTCGGCACAGCAAAAAAGGTACGGGATCAGTGCATCATCGATGCCAAGTATGCCAATGCCATACGCTGGCAGCCTGCCTTCAAGCAACTGATCTACCGCAACGATGAGGGCAAGCTGATTGTCACCATCAGCCAGAATTCCATCGGTAATGCGATCACTGAATTGTTGGGTGTCGTGGTGAAACGTATTCCTAATGCCGATGAATATGAGCAGGCCGAACCCGGTCTGATCGAAAGGTTGCTGGAGGTGAGAAAGCGGCTGGTCGATGCCGATCTGGGGCAGGGGATTGAAACGGACTACTGGGCGGCGGAGTGAGCGGTTTTTTCAGCCAGATGGCCGGTGACACTCGATCGGGCCAATCGGGAGGCTCAGGCACACCAGATCCAGGTAATGTTCAGTGTGGCCGAGGCCTATGTCTATCGGCAGGGGTACAACGTCCCGCTGGAGACCCATGCCTTCTATTTCCCGGTTGGTGGCAGTGAGATCCAATCTGAAAACTACGATCTGCTGGTTAAAGCGCCCAAGCCACCGAACTGTATTTTGGCAACCTCCTATTTGGCGGATCACTTCCTGGATTCGGCTGATCCTCAACAGGTTACCTGCAGCGGTCCATTTCAGGCCCATAAACGCTATAAACTGGCGATGTTGCCAACCTCGGTTGATGGCATGGGTTCCGAGAGTATCGATCTGGTATTTAACGTTGAACAGGAGACAGGTTCACGCGACTACCAGATATTTCAGAAGATCAATAACTGGACCGATGGACGTTTGGAAGGGTTCTTGATCCAGATCGGTTTTGGGGTCGGCGCCGATTTCAAAACGGTAACCCAAGCAGGCGTTGACCTTGCGGATATGAACATCTCCGTGCCCTCTGAAATCTGGGATCTGGAACAGTTGGCGGTCTTCCCCATCGGCTTGTTCGGGGCAGACCCCCCAAGGGGAGTGATCGGTTATTTTGATCCTGATTCGCGTGCCGGCTTCGTGATCAATGAATATGGGGTCGGCACTCAGCCCCTTACCGATACCCTGACTGCCACGGAGACCCTGGACAGCGACTATGCGGAAGTTCCTCCCGGCGCCTCTGTTGCCAATCAGTTCGGTCCCTGGCTGCCGAACAATATGTTGCCCACCGGTATCTTCTGGGACGACAATGGGAATCCTGAAACCGATGCACAGCTTATGGCATGGTTTGGTTACAATCCCGTAATCGATGACCATGGCTGGATGAGTGGTTCCCAAGGCACCGAAACCAACCCAACCCCATTTGGTGAAATCCCTGCTGAGGATATTACCGCGATGGGCGAAAATCTGGCCTTCACCAGTGGTGTAATAGATGATCTGGTGAATGTCGGGTTGAGCTACATCGTGACTGTCGGAGATGTATCAAGCTTTCCAGGTACAACCTTCACGCTGCGTGTCACACCGACCCAGGACACCTCCGGAACGCCGGCACCAGGCTATGTTGATGTAACAGTGTCATTTCTCTCTGACACCTGTTTTGTATTGCTTGGTCAATCCTCCGCTCCTAAGCGAGGTCTCGCAAAGCGGTAATAAAAATAGACGCTCAAGCCCAGCACGACAACCCCTAAGATATACTCTAAAGGATCGGCCCGCATTACTACCAAGGCAAATCCAATCAGACTCAGCACTACAAAAACGGTGGCGGGTGTAAACAGCAACCGCCAGATTCGTATCATATTGACCTGCAGTACCAAAAGCGATGAGCTTGGCGGTCTTTGCGGGAGCCAACGAGGACTTCCCCCCTTACCTTCTTCAGCCCAAAAGCGGGTTGGCATTAAAAGCCTGTCATATGCGTACATTGATATCAGGTAAAAGACTACCGAAAGAAAGAGGGATATTACCGAAATCGCGATCGTGACTAAGTAGATTTCATTCCGATCAGCAATTTCCATTCCGCTGAGACCACCCAGGAAAGATCGGGTATGTGCGCATGATTCGGTGAGAAACTGCAGTTTTTTTTCGTCACTCAAGATGCCAAGCAAGATGCCGAGCAAAAAAACTATAAAAGTTCCAAGTAGCTTCGCCATATCCATCTTTGACTTGATCTTATCGCGAAGCTGTTCAAACGTTTCGTCATCAGTTGGAGATATGGACCAAAGTATACGATTCCAGGGCCA
>JBDLIF010000016.1:0-17171 GCA_039714955.1 Pseudomonadota bacterium
GCTGCACCGCCCCTGCGATTGCCCAGTCTGGATGATGAAATGATCGATCTTAAGCAACTGGCGGGCAAGGTGGTTGTGGTGAACTTCTGGGCAACCTGGTGTCCTCCATGCCGGCGTGAGATGCCCTCCCTGGAGCGCCTGTATCAGATTGCGGGTGATCAAGGGGTTAGGGTGCTTGCGGTCAACATAGGCGAGGATATCGATACGGTGTTTCCATTTCTCGGCAGTATCGAACCTTCACCGTCCTTCCCTCTGTTATTCGATAAAGCTGCCCGCAGCTTGTCTCAATGGAAGGTCAAAGGTCTGCCAACAACCTATGTGGTTGGGCCAGATGGAAATCTGGCCTATCGTGCGGTGGGTGGACGTGAATTCGACCACCCGGATGTGGTAAAGCAATTATTGGATTTAACAGCGTCTCCAACTGATTGATGGAAGGTATTTATGCCGCGGAATAAACTACCTGTCAGTGCTCATGAGGCTGGTTGGCTTTAGCCGGATTACTGCTACGAACGTTGGATAGCCGACATCTATCTCCGTGGGTGTCGGTAGCAGGGATGTTACCGTCAAGCCTACAGGGAAGTATTCACGGCGTCCTACGGAGATAGAGGTCGGCTATCCTATAAACCGTTTAATAACTTATGCTCAAAGCCTGGATTGAAGATTAAATCGATTGAAGCCTGCCAGGTTGATCTCCATTGTCTTCATCAATCCGATAACCTTGAAACGTTCCCCCATCTCCGAGGGCAGGGTCAGACGCTTCACGCCCTGCACCAGTTCCATGTGTTTGGTCAGATCTTCTGGATCAGAGGCAGCTACCAGCTCATCCAGACCGCTGGCCATGAGAAAATGGGCCTGAGTCGTATAACCCGCCAAATCAAACCCCGCTTCGACGGCGACCTCCACCAGCGCGGAAAAATCCACATGGGTGGTGATGTCCTGCAGGCCAACCCAGCGAAAGGGATCCGGATGAGCGCGATGCCGATAGTGACACATCAGGGTACCGGTACTTCGTTGCGGGTGGTAGTACTCATTGCGGGGATAGCCGTAGTCGATCAGCAACACGGCACCGCTATCCATCATCCCGGCGAGCGCCCGCAGCCAGGATGACTGACGCAGATTGATCTCGGAGACATAGCCTTCAGCCAATCCGCCAACAGCACTCTCCAACCGCTCAACAGCCTTTGCAAGCCCTGGGGTTTGCGGAGCGGCAAAGGCCTCCTTCAATCCCTCTTCGTCCTGTTCCACAAAACACTCTTCGATACCCCCGGCAGTGACACGAAAACGACTCACCGGCATCGCATCGAGCAGTTCATTGGCCACCACCAGGCCACGAAATTCCCTGGGCAGATGTTCCAGCCAGACCACTCGCGATAACAGCTCGGGAACTCTTTGTGCCAATGTCCGCTGTTGGCGTTCCTTGAGCTCCGGACTGAGCTCCATGATCAAATACCTTGCCGGCAGGGCATCCAGCCGTTCCAGTTCCAAGAGCATATCCGCCGCAAGCACCCCGGAACCCGCACCGAATTCCAGGATCTCTCCACCATCGAGCGCACCGAGCACCTCTCTGGCCTGTCTGGCAAGACACTGGGCAAACAGGGGGGAAATCTCCGGCGCGGTGACAAAGTCCCCCGCCTCGCCGAACTTGCGACTGCCCGCCAGGTAGTAGCCCAAGCCAGGCGCATAGAGGGCCAGCTCCATAAAGCTGTCGAAGGGGATGCGTCCACCTGCCTGCTCCATGGCCTGCTGAATCTGTCTGGTCAGTTGCGCACTGACCGCCATGGCCGACTCGTCCGGCTCGGGCAAGGTGGATGGGGTTGGCCGGCGGGGAGGCAGAAGAGAGTCAGACATGGATTCAGAAACGAGGAATATTTGGTTAGAGTAGACGGATCATTCAACCACGGAGCCCCAGCATGACGCAAAAATCTGGCCAACTGAGCGGGAAATGCGCCCTGATCACCGGCGCCGCCCATCGCATCGGCGCCGCCATTGCCCGCACCCTGCATGCCGCGGGTATGGACCTGGTGCTCCACTACCGCGGCTCCGTGGATGCAGCACAAGCGCTACGAACAGAGCTGGAGACGCAGCGCGCAACATCGGTCAGATTGTTCCAGGCCGACCTGCACGATACCGCCGGGTTCGAACAGCTGGTGGCTGAGGCGGCCGGTTTCAAGGGACGACTCGACCTGCTGGTCAACAATGCATCCAGTTTCTATCCAACCCCGCTCGAGGCAGCCAGCGAATCCGACTGGGACGACCTGATCGGCAGCAACCTGAAGGCCCCCTTCTTTCTCTCCAGGGCAGCAGCGCCCTTGTTAAAGGTCTCAGCTGGCTGCATCATCAACCTGGTTGACATCCATGCCGAGCGCCCCCTCAAGGATCATCCCATCTACTCCATCGCCAAGGCGGGCAATGCCATGCTGGTAAAATCCCTGGCACGGGAACTGGGACCGGAGGTCCGGGTCAACGGCATTGCCCCAGGCGCCATCCTATGGCCAGAACAGGGACTGACCACCGAAACACAGGAGGAGATCCTCAGCCGCACCGCCCTGAAGCGGGCCGGATCACCGGAGGACATCGCCAGGACCCTGCTGTTCCTGGTCAGCGAGGCGCACTACATAACGGGTCAGATCATTGCGGTGGACGGGGGGCGGACCCTGCAACAATAGTCGTGCGGTGTAACATATGCACTTAAGAGGAAAAACAGATGATTGACAAAACCGTCGCCGTGGTCACCGGTGCCTATCGTGGTCTGGGTTATGAAACCAGCCGCCAGTTGGCCAAACTGGGCTATCTGGTCATCTTGACCGCCCGCAAGGAGGCGGAAGGCCTGGCCGCCACGCAAGCCCTGCGCAGGGAGGGTCTGGATGTCGACTTTCACTTCCTGGATGTGACCCGTGAGAGTTCCGTCCGGGAGCTGGCCGACTTCATCCGTGCTACTTACGGCCGGCTGGATGTGTTGGTGAACAATGCCGGGATCTTCCCCGACCTTGCCCCCTGGGACGGCGGCAGCACGGTCTTCGATGCGGATATGGAGACCATCCGTACAGGCTTCGAGACCAACACCCTCGGCCCCTTGCTTCTCTGCCAGAACCTGATCCCCCTGATGGAAGATCAGGGCCGGGTGGTAAACGTCTCCTCCGGCATGGGCCAGCTCAGTGAGATGAACGGCTGCTGCCCCGGCTATCGCCTCTCCAAGACCGCACTCAATGCGGTCACCCGGATCTTTGCCGATGAACTGAAGGATTCAGGCATCAAGATCAACTCCGTCTGCCCCGGCTGGGTTCACACGGATATGGGCGGAGAGGAGGCGCCGCTCTCCATCGAGGAGGGCACCAAGGGGATTGTCTGGGCTGCCACCCTGCCCGATGATGGACCCAGCGGGGGATTCTTTCGGCATGGTGAACCGATTGCCTGGTGAGCCTTTATGAGTCACTGATGGCTTGAGGCTCGCCTTCCAGCTGTTCGACGCGGACCTCGAGGGCATCCAGCCGTTCCTGCAGCTCCAGCAGCAAGGTCTCGAGTTGCTCTATGCGTTGCGGCTGATCCTGCCCTTTTACTGCCAGGTTATCCTCTAGCTCTGCGTGAGTTAGCGCTGTTTCAACATCCCCGCTGAACAGCTGGGCGTAGCGCGACTCCCGCTTACCCGGCTCACGCGCCAGACGCGCCACAAAGGGGCCATCCTCCCGTTCCATCAACTGTTGCAGAGTTGCCTCCGTCTCCTGCACGTCGGAAAAGTGGCACAACCGGTTGGTGCGCGTGCGCAGCTCACCCGGTGTCTGCGGGCCGCGTAACAGCAACACGCAGAGAACGCCCAACTCCTGCGCGGAGAGTTCCAGGCTGCCAAACCCGACATTACAGAAGCGGTGTTGATACTTGGTCACGCGGCTACCGAAACCGCTGCGATCGCTGACCAGATGTTTCTTCACCAGCTCATCGACGAGCTCCTGTACCTCAACCTCACTCAACTGCATCACCGGATCACGACTGCTCTTCTGGTTACAGGCGTGGCTGAGCGCACTCAAAGAGAGCGGATATTGGTCAGGCGTGGTGATCTCCTTCTCGATCAGGCTGCCGATAACGCGGGCTTCGAGTAGTGTGATCTGGATACGCATGGATTAAAACCTCTTGATATATATTCTGGTGAACCACCCCGTTAGCTCGGACTGGAGCGTAATATTAACCCGGCACCCTAATAGGCCAGCTTCAGGGCTTCAAGAATGGCCCTGATCAAGGCGTGTCTCGCAGCCAATGGCGATTCCCTTGGCAAGAGAGACAACGCGGAGCAGGACCATTCTTGAAGCCCCTATCCAAATGATGCGAAAAGGCAGGCCGTTGTGTGCCGGGTTAATACAAGGATAATTGATCTATCGATGACACATCTACTGGAACGTGATTTCAGATCACTTTTTTATTCTGAGCCAGGAGGTCACGCTTGCTGCATAATGTTTGGCGTGATTCCGCTACGAAGCTCGATATTTCGATAAACATAGCGGCGCTGAAACGGATCGGCCCGCTACATCAGATTGCTGACGGAATCGAGTCAGCCCCAAAAAATCCTGCAGCTGCCACACATTCCGTCTACTATTCGTTAAAACTCATTCATGGAGGAAACTGATGTCTTATCCAAACCCCATTCAACTCTCTGTTACCACGATTCTCGCGCTGCTGCTCATCCTGATATCGAGCCCTGCGTCCGCCCAACCGCAGCGCGCCTTATACCAGGCCCAAGGCAACTACCTGATCCTGGAAATAGCCGACGAGGACCTGATTCACCTGGAATATGGTCAGAGCCCTGCCCCAAGCCTGGCAACCCCCTTGCCGACCACCGACATGGTCTGTGGCGCGGGCGACAACCTACCGGACCCCGTCTGCACGACGGAACATCCCGGCTCTCAGGCCTTCAGCGATGATGGGAGCGGTACCCTGGAGACCCGGGATCTGCGGCTCTCGGTGAATCCCACCAACCTGGCGCTTTCGGTGTTCGACAAGACCAAGGGCAATCTGCTGCTTACGACCTTGCGGGCGGAGAACCTGGGACAGCCGCAAAAGACGCTGATCGGCACCCGGGGCCCGGAGCTGGACATCTATGGCCTGGGACAGCAGTTTGTCGATCCCGGTGTGACCGACATCGACTGGGAGGGCCGGGTTCGGGTCGGCAGCGATTTCGGCAACGTCATGGCGGGTTTCAATGGTGGGGCCAATGGCAATACCCAGATACCCATCATGTATGCGGTCAACGGCACGGGCTTTGAGAACTATGCCCTGTTCCTCGACAACAAATACCGCCAGCGCTGGGACTTCACCAGCCCGACCCAGTGGAAGGTCGACGTGAACAGCGGGGCACTGCGCCTGTACCTCATGACCGGGCCCGATCTGCTCGATCTGCGCAAGGACTACATGGACCTGGTCGGCCATCCCCTGGTGCCGCCGAAAAAGATGTTCGGCCTGTGGCTCTCGGAATATGGCTATGACGACTGGGGCGAGCTGGAGGACAAGCTCGGCACCCTGCGCCAGGCCGGCTTTCCCCTCGATGGCTTCGTCCTCGACCTGCAGTGGTTCGGTGGTATCAGTTCCAATTCGGATGACACCCGGATGGGCTCACTCACCTTCGACGAAGTCAACTTCCCCGATCCGCAAACCAGAATCGCCGGCTATCAGGCCAATGAGTGCACCGGCATCATGCTGATCGAAGAGGCCTATGTAGGCCGTGCCCTGCCGGAACATGGCGATCTGCACAACCGTGGCTGCCTGGCAAAGGACCGGCCAGGAGGCTCAGAGCCGGCCTATATCACCGGCAACCCCTGGTGGGGCAAAGGGGGGATGATCGATTACACCAACGACGCGTGTGGCGCTTACCTGCATGACAACAAGCGCCAGGCCTTGATCGACCAGGGTGTGATCGGCCACTGGACCGACCTGGGCGAGCCGGAGATGTTCGACCCGAGCAGCGGTTATGCGGTTGGCGATCATGCAGCCGCCCACAACATCTTCAACTTCCGCTGGATTCGCAGCATCAATCAGGGTTATCAGCGGCATAACAACGCCTTGCGGCCCTTCATGATGTCCAGGTCCGGTGCCGCCGGCATCCAGCGTTTCGGCGCCGCCATGTGGTCCGGTGACATCGGTTCGAAACTGGACAACCTGGACTCCCACGCCGCCAATCAGAAGCACATGGCCCTCTCCGGGATCGACTATTACGGCTCGGACATCGCCGGTTTTCATCGCGGTGACATCCAAAACGACCCGGCGCGAAAGCACGAACTCTACACCCAGTGGTTCGCCGCCGGCATGATGCTGGACATCCCGGGACGGCCTCACACCGAGAACCTCTGCAACTGCAAGGAGACCGCACCGGACCGGGTGGGCGACCTGGCGTCCAACCTGGACAATGCCAGACTGCGCTATCGCCTGATCCCCTACCTCTACTCGCTGGCGCATCAGGCCTACCTGGAGGGAGAGCCGGTGATGCCACCCCTGGTGCTGCACTACCAGGCGGATGCGAACGTCCGCAACCGGGGACAGGAAAAGCTCATCGGGCGTGACCTGCTGACCGCCGTGATCGCGGAACAGAATGCCACCCAGGGGAGTGTCTATCTTCCCGCGGGGAGCTGGATCGACTGGCACAGCAACCAGCGCATCCACAGCACCGGCATGCCGCACACCACGCCACTCTACTGGGACAACCTGTTTAAACTGCCCCTGTTCGCCCGTGCGGGAGCCATCATTCCAATGGCCCACGTGGACGCCGACACCCTGTGCAGTGAGGGCCGGCGCAAGGACGGCAGTACGCGTGATGAGCTGATCGTGCGGGTGTATGACTTTGACTCCAACTCCGGAGACAGCAATCGTTTTACCCTCTACGAAGACGACGGCAGGACCATCGCCTACCAGCAGGGCGAGGTGAGAAAGACCGGGCTGACCTTCAGCGCACTGCCCGGGGCGAGCGAAAGCGCACTGCGTTCGGTACAGCTGGATATTGAGGCCTCGCAAGGCAGCTACCAGGGGGCGCCGATGTCGCGGAATAATCTGCTGGAACTGGTTACGAGCGGGCTCGCCGCGGGTGTCAGCCTCGATGGACAGGCACTTGCGCAACATGCCAGCATGCATGATTTCCAGGCCGCCGCGGCCGGCTGGATCATGGACAACGGCCGCGTACTCGCCAAGTCAGGCGACCAACCCCTGTCCGATGCCAAACGATTCGTGATTCAACTGCAGCAGCCCGTCTGCAGCAGCAGCCATCAGTACATCTCGATTCCCGGAGCGGGCAACGACTGGGATCCGGCCGATCCTGAGCGCCGACTGAGCAGTTGTAACGGCAAGGTGTGGAGCGGCGAATTGGCCCTCTGCGCCGAAGAGTACAAGTTCGCCGCGGACGGTTCCTGGGCCGTCAACTGGGGCTGTGACGGCCAGCAGAACGGACCCAATTGCCCACCCCTGGCCGACGGCCGTTACCGGGTCAGTTTCGACGAAGACAATCCGGCGAATCCTGTCTTCGACCGCATTGGAGATGCCTCCTGCAGCGTTCCTGCACGCTTCGTCTGTGAGAATGGAGAGACCACCTGGGGTACCAGTGTCTATGTAGTCGGCAATGTTCCCGAACTAGGTGCATGGGACCCGCTTGGAGCCAAAATACTGTTACCGGACGGACCCTATCCAAAATGGACCGGCTCTATCGAAGGCCTGCCGACCGATGCCGGCATCGAATGGAAGTGCATCAAACTACGTGAGTCGGATCGTACTGTCATCCAGTGGGAGCCGGGTGCAAACAATGTTTTTGACAAGGCAACTACTGAACAGACAGGTGCCTTCTAACAGAATCGTAAAAGGTAGCAATCCCCTCCTAACCTCCCCCTACCAGGGGGAGGAACCTTTTGATTGAGCTAATCACCCTAGTACATACCCCATCGGGGCAGAGTAATCAGCAGCAAACCCTTGACCATCTTCGTGACCGGGACTATATTTAACCACATGGTTAAATATAGTCCCGGTCAACTCGACTCTGTTTTTGGCGCACTGTCAGACAGCACGCGTCGGTCGATTCTGGCGCGCCTGGCCAGTGGTGATGCGCTGGTGACCGAACTGGCCGCACCCTTTGCGATATCGCTGCCGGCAATCTCCAAGCACCTCAGTGTCCTGGAAAAGGCAGGACTCATCCGCCGGGATAAGCATGGCCGGGTGCGCCGTTGCCGTCTCCAGGCAGCCCCGCTGCAGGAAGCAGCAGATTGGATAGCGCACTATCGGCAGTTCTGGGAATCGCGGCTGGATTCACTCGCCGAGTACCTGGACACAACCCATAACCCTGACCACAACAACAGCGAACAGGAGGAGACCCATGGACGCAAACGTGATGACAAATAACGATGTCTTGGAAATGAAGCGTGTCTTCAATGCACCCTGCGAACAGGTGTTTCGCGCCTGGACAGATGCAGAGGCACTGCGTAACTGGTTTGCACCCACAGACGATTTTTCAACAACTGTATTGGAACTGGATGTGCGTGTCGGCGGCCGTTATACCATCGAGATGCTTGAACCCAATGGCGAAACACACACAGTCAGCGGTGAGTATGTGCTTATCGAACCACCGCACAGGCTGGCCTTCACCTGGCACTGGATCTCGAAACAAGGCTCTCAGATGCTGGTGACCATTGAATTATCGGAAACCGATGGCAAGACAACACTATCACTCTTACACGAACAGATTCCCGATGTTGCCACACGTGATGCACATGAAGAAGGCTGGATGGGTTGCCTCAATCGTCTGGATACACTGATGTCGGGATATTGTGCAAGGTAATTAGTTACAAAGCTCAGCAACTGCGCTTCCACCCTCATCCCAACCTTCCCCCTCGAGGGGGAAGGGGTACGGCACTGTTGTTAGCTGAGGAATGCACCTAATCACCATCCGCAATTATGTAGAAAAGGTTTACTCTGACCCCAGATACCTTGCAGATACCTCCAGGCCCTCTCAAGCCACCTCTTCAACCGGCTCCAGTTGCAGTTGTACCCTGCCCTCTTCCACTCGGGCCGGGAACACATTGGTGCATCCCTCATCAGGCCCCAATGCCTCGCCACTGGTCAGATCGATCTTCCAGTTATGCAGCGGGCAGGTAACCGAGTGGCCGTGCATGATGCCCTGGGACAGGGGGCCGTTCTTGTGCGGACAGGCGTCCCGGATGGCATAGACCCGATCGTCAGAGCCGCGGAACACAGCGATAGCCATGTCGCGGGTCTTGATGACCCGGGAACCGAGGACCGGGATCTGTGCCAGTTCTACCACTTCAATCCATTCGCTCATCGTTGCGTACCTCACACTGCCAGTTGGATAGGGGTGAATTCATTGGCCTGGGCGCCATCCGCCCGCGCCTTCCAGGGGTCGATCTGGGCATACTCCTGGCCCAGCTTGAAGCGCTCGTGCAGGGCCTTGCGTTCCGCCTCGTCCCCCAGGATGCGCTGCTTGATGTAGTCCAGTCCCACTCGCTCTACCCAGGGTGCGGTGCGTTCCAGGTAGTGGGCCTCTTCCCGGTAGAGCTGGGTGAAGGCGCCGCAGTACTCCAGCACCTCCTCTTCGCTATCCACCTTGCAGAGCAGATCGGTGACCCGCACCTTGATGCCGCCGTTGCCGCCGATGTGTAGTTCGTAGCCGGAATCGACGCAGACCACGCCAAAGTCCTTGATCGTGGCCTCGGCGCAGTTGCGCGGACAGCCGGAGACCGCCAGCTTGTATTTGTGCGGCATCCAGGAGCCCCAGGTAAGCTCCTCCAGCTGCACACCCAGTCCGGTGGAGTTCTGGGTGCCGAAGCGGCACCAGGTCTTGCCGGCGCAGGTCTTCACCGTGCGCATGGCCTTGCCGTAGGCATGACCGGACACGAAACCCGCCTCGGACAGGTCCTTCCACATGGCCGGCAGGTCCTCCTTTTTGACGCCGAACAGGTCGATGCGCTGGCCGCCGGTGACCTTCATCTCCGGCACCTCGAACTTATCGCAGACATCGGCGATGGCGCGCAGATCCTTGGGGGTACAGAGACCGCCGAACATGCGCGGCACCACCGAGTAGGTGCCGTCTTTCTGGATGTTGCCGTGGGCGCGCTCGTTGATGAAGCGCGACTGGAGGTCGTCCTGATACTCGCCAGGCCAGCTGGCCAGCAAATAGTAGTTGAGAGCGGGGCGGCAGCTGGCGCAGCCGTCCGGGGTCTTCCAGTTGAGATAATCGAACAGCTTGCGCATCGACTTGATCTCTTCTTTCTTGATCGCCTTTATGACCTCATCGTGGCTAAGTTCCGTGCAGCCGCACATGGCCTTTTTGCTCGGTGCGGCGGCATAGCCTTCGCCCACGGTGCTCGCCAGCAGGGCCTCCACCAGGCCGGTGCAGGAGCCGCAGGAGGCTGAGGCCTTGGTATGGGCGCGCACCTCATCGACGGTAAACAGGCCCTTGCTGGTGATGGCGTTGGTGATATCGCCCTTGCAGACCCCGTTACAGCCGCAGATCTCCGCGTCGGCGGAGAGGTTGGCAACCCGGGTCTCATCACCGTGGCCGGCGTCGCCCAGGTCATGCTGGCCGAAGAGGATGGAGCTGCGCAGGCTGGATATATCGGCGCCCTCACGCAGCAGCTGGAAGTACCAGCTGCCGTCCATGGTGTCGCCAACCATCACCGCACCCTTGATGCTGTTGTCGCGAATCAGCAACTTTTTGTAGACCCCCTGGGCCTGATCCTGCAGCACCAGGGTTTCGTCGCCCTCCTCCTCGATGAACTCGCCGGCGGAGAAGAGGTCGATGCCGGTCACCTTCAGCTTGGTGGAGGTCACCGAGCCTTCGTAACGCCCATAGCCGAGCTGGGCCAAGTGGTTGGCGCAGACCTTGGCCTGCTCGAACAGGGGCGCCACCAGACCGTAGCAGATGCCGCGGTGCTGCACGCACTCCCCCACCGCATAGATGCGGGGGTCGTAGGTCTGCATGGTGTCATTGACCACTATACCCCGCTCGCAATAGAGCCCCGCCCGTTGCGCCAGTTCCATATTAGGGCGTATGCCCACCGCCATCACCACCAGATCGGCCTCGACCTCCGAGCCATTGGCAAACCTGACCCCGCTGACCCGCTCATCCCCCAGGATCTCGGCGGTCTGGGCCTCCATCAGGAACTCCATACCGTCCGCTTCCAGGGAGCACTTGAGCAACTCAGCGGCGGGATCATCCAGCTGGCGCTCCATCAGGCGGTCCATCAGATGCACCACCTTGACTTCCATGCCCTGCTTCATCAGACCATTGGCCGCCTCCAGGCCCAGCAGGCCGCCGCCGATGACCACCGCCCTCTTATAGGACCGGGAGGCGCTCAGCATGGTCTCCACATCGGCGATGTCGCGGAAACCGATCACTCCCTCCAGGTCCGCACCCGGCACGGGAATGATGAAGGGATTGGAACCGGTGGCGATCAGCAGCCGATCATAGCCCACCTCCTTGCCGCTCTCTGTCTTGAGCTTACGATTGACCCGGTCGATCTCATTGACCTTGTCGCCGGTGTGCAGGGTGATGCCGTTTTCGGCATACCATTCACGGCTGTTGAGGATGATGTCGTCGATGGTCTTCTCCCCCGCCAGCACGGGAGAGAGCAGGATCCGGTTGTAGTTCGGGTGCGGCTCGGCGCCGAAAACGCTGATTTCGTATTTGTCCGCCTCGTCGAGCTTCAGCAGCTCTTCCAGGGTGCGTATACCGGCCATGCCGTTGCCAATCAGTACCAACTTCTCTTTCATCACTCGCCTCTATATTGATTCCCGGAGTGGGAAAACATCTTCACTCCGGACGTCTAAGCAAGGCCTGTGCCAGAAGAAATATAACTCCTTTTTCAGATTAGAAAGGCTCCCTTTTGTAGTGAACACAATATATTGTGTTTTAGTTTGTGCTCGGCCGAAAATGGTTATTCCTGAAGCACATTACGTCGCAATTAACAGGCGCGGCGGTTTTTGTCGCGTCCTAGTTGAGTTGCCTTGATACTTGTTTATGAACGCCGCCTCATTAATGGGTTTAGTGGAACTATCCACTATCCAAGCTTCAAAAGAAGTAACGATGTTAATGCATCAACAGAAGCGGCGATCAAATGAGATATTACACCCAAACCCAGCAACATGTCTGTGGAATTGATTTACATACCAAAACCATGTATTTGTGTATTCTAAATGAATCCGGCGATGATCCGAAAAACCGAGGCCTTTGGACCCCACAGCTCACTACCTGCTACAAACGGTTCCAGGCATTGGTCAAGTGTTGGCGCTGACCATCCTTTATGACAAATTCAATAGAAGGTTTGAATGGAAGATTAAAACAGTTCCTGATTACTTAGAACTCTCAGCCAAATCACAGGTCTTAAGAGATAAAGATAACTAACTTATATATATGGAGAAGGGATAGGAGCAAAAACACAGTCCAATTCGGAATAGATATGGGTTGACCCGCCTTCTTCGACATTAAGAGGAATGAAGCTTGCCTTCAAAAGACGTTTACACATTTGTTCTCGTACATGGCGCCTGGCATGGGGGTTGGTGTTGGGGGCTAGTTGCACAGATTCTTCGGGCGAGAGGGCATCATGTTTCTGCACCAACGCTAACAGGGCTGGGCGAACGCGCGCACCTCCTTACCGAGCATATCGATTTCGAGACTTTTGTGCTTGATGTGCAAAATCACATCAAGACCGAACGTTTGCGTGATGTCGTTCTGGTGGGCCACAGTTTTGGCGGCAACGTGGTGACGGTGGTGGCCGACAAGATTGTTGACAGGATTAAGAGACTCATTTTTCTAGATGCTAGTCTACCAGAAGATGGTCTCTGCATAATGGATCAGCTTCTACTACAGATCAGCTTCCGCATACAGTAGCCGATGAACGGATAAGCCTTTCTCGCAAATCTAGCGGCGGCCTCACTATGCCATGTCCATCACCTGAAGCTTTGGGTATTTTCCTACCTGAACATAAGGCTTATATTCAAGGAAGGTTGACGCCCCATCCGATTAATACCTACCTATCTCCCATCAGTATGCGTGGACCCATTGGAAATGGATCACCTTGTGACTTCATTTCGTGTACCGAACCTAGCTACGAGTTTATTGAACCGGCATTGTCAAAGGCGCGAATTGCCGGGTGGCAGTTGCACGAGATACATACTGGCCACGATGCCATGATTACAGCGCCGCATGCCACAGCCGACCTTTTCGAACGGATTGCTGCAGCGATGTGATACACATTCGGAGAGAGCCGGTATATTCGGTTATATGTTGAATGTCGCTTTTGGGTCGTCATCTGCCTATCGCCCTCCTATCAACGACCGACTGCTTTTAGAGGAATACCGGTCATTAGTTTTGATTAAATCTGACATGATCAAATGGTGACTAATACAAATAAGTCAAGAAATGCTGATCGATCATCGTCGTCGACATAGATATCTTCGCGAGCATTTCCTCTAGCCGTCACATGATACAAACACCCACAAATTCGTTTCTTAATGGTCTTGCCATGTGTTATTCCTAAGTGAATTTATTTTGAATAATAAAATAGCCCCTAGATTAATGTCAAGTGTAAGGCCTGACCTGTTTGTTCCTTATGTTCTTTTCCCTTATGTTCTCCTACAATAATAATATTCTATCGTTAATCCAGTAATTATGATTAGCTCCTGAAAAAAAATTATCATTGCCAGGTTCAATTAAACCGCTACCATTAATATCGAAAAGTCCTTAAAAGGGTACTGCAATCGTATTTATAAGAACTAGCTTAGACATCGCTATTGGCATCTGGCACCTGGGTCTAAGGTTTCCTGCATTTCAGAGGGGAATTATGGGAAGGATGCTCGAACGCAAAACAACGGGCTTATGAACTTGGTCTTATGATTTTCGCTTTATGGTCATTCGGACACTCCTCCGAGATGATATTTTCTCTCATTAATGTGTCCGTAATACTGTAGGTAATTCTACTAAACCCCTTTGGTTTTTGGTAGTAATTCACCAGGAAAATACATGATTGAATTTCTTTTAATAATTACTAAAACATGAAAAAACTATTAGGAAGATTTGTATTGTTTATTTTTGGTTGGAAATCAAATTTCAAAATGGAGTTTAAAGCTGATAAATATGTGATGGTTGCAGCACCACATACATCAAATTGGGATTTATTTTTTGCAATGGCTTTTTATTGGAAGTATGGAATTAACGCCAAGTTTTTTATTAAAGACAATTGGACCAAAGGAATTCACGGTTGGTTAATAAAAAAAATGGGGGGGGTTGGAGTAAGGCGTGGTAAAAGGAATGATTTGGTAGATTATGCTGTAAAATTATTTAAAGAAAAAGAGAAATTTGTGCTTTTAGTTCCAGCCGAGGCAACTCGAAAAAGAGTGCCAAAATGGAAACGGGGTTTTTATGTTATTGCCAAGCAAGCCAATGTCCCCGTGGCAATGGGTTATTTGGATTATAAAAAGAAAATTTCAGGCGTTGGAGGATTAATTACTCTTACCGATAGTTTTGAAAATGATATGCAAATATTCCAGGATTATTATAAAGATATAACTGCAAAATTCCCTGAAAAATATAATCCTACAATTTTTTAATTTTTAAAATTAGGTAAATTAAAGTTAGTCTGACCCCGCTGTTCTTATTTTCTACGCAAATTTAAACATCTCTTATGCAAAATACTGAGCTGACTATTCCTCCAGTATTCTTCGTTGCAAAAAAACTTAAAAAATGAACAATAATGGAAGTAATAAAATTGTAATTGCTTTTTCCGGGATAAGACGCTGGCGAAACATCCAATACAGATGGTATTATCCCTACCAACATTCATATAAAAGCAATGTTTGAAAAAGTTCAGGCACTCGTTTGACCATTACACGAAAGAAAGGTTGGAATTCCTAAACATCAATTTAAAAGGTAAAGTCAATGTCCGGGATTTTCATAAGTTACAGACGTGAAGAGACAGCAGCGTATGCGGGACGAATTCGCGATAGATTAGTTCAAGAATTTGGCCAAAGCCAAGTGTTTATGGATGTAGACACTATCGATCTAGGCGTTGACTTCACCAAGGTTATCGACGAAGCAGTCGCTGAAGTTGATATATTGTTATGCATCATTGGCAAAGATTGGTTAAAGATCGATGATGAAAGTGGAAAACGCCGGATTGATGACTCTGCTGATTTTGTTCGTTTGGAAATCGCCAATGCTATAAAAAGGGACATCAGGGTTATCCCTATATTGGTAAGAAATGCTGAAATACCGACTGCCGATCAATTGCCGCCTGACCTGTCATCACTATCCAATCGTAATGCCCTGAAACTTTCAGATTCCAGGTTTCACACCGATGTTGATCAATTAATTAAAAGTATTCGAAAGCTGTTAGATAAAGCGGACACAACACCAGTAGACAATGACGTCAGTAAAGCAACAGAAAATGTTGCTAATGATGATTCTCCTCATCAAAATAATAAAAAAACTCTATTTAAATGGTTAATACCGCTAGGATTTGCTGTTTTATTAATTGGCATTGGTGGATACTTTTGGCAAACCTGGCAGCAAGCTAAACTTACAGTCTATAGTAAAGCAGAACTTACAGTTAACAAAGACGCACTGCAAAAGGCCGAATTGGATAAAAAACTTAAAGCTCAGGAAGAGGCAAAACTTACAGCCGAGAAGAAAGCGCAACGGAAGGCAGAGTTGGCAGCAAAACTTAAAGCTGAAGAAGCTCGGCGCATGGCCGAGTTTGAACAGATACAGAATATTTCAGAAACGAGTTCAGGACTTAAAATCAAAAAATTTAGTTTCGTGCGAACGAATAATAAAGCGCTTAGAGTTTTGATTACAAATGGCAGTCATAAAAATTCAGACCCCAGAATATTGCTGCTCACCATTCGTCGAATTGGAGAAAGCACAGTCGCCAGAAAAACAAAAGTTTTAGTCCCACGAATTTTAAGACAAACTGAAGAATGGTTCACAGTTGATGCAGTAAACATACTTCCCCGTTCTGTATCGCTTAAAGATACAGCCTTTCTTGTTCAACTTTTTAAAAAAACGGGTAGTGGGATATCTGCAAAAGCGGATGACGTGATTAAGCATAATTGAACATATTACCGCTGAATATTAAATCTTCATTTACTATGTTGATAGAGAGCGGGAGGTTTTTTTTGGCATAATGCAAGAATAAAAATACCGAGCCAGCCAAACATTGCCAACCAAATCAAACCATATGGTGTTGTTTTCATCAAGGCAAATAGCATCCCGCCATTACTTTTGCACCTTAAGAGATTTACAACATCAAGTTGCATACTGTCATCCAGATTAACCTGAATCATAATGGCGACTGCCCCACTTTGGACATAGACACTTAAAATGCCATTTAGAATACCATTCCCAATTTGACACTTAGTAAGATCTGTTAAGTTGTTCACGCTAGTCTGTTGTTATTTCAATACTGTAAATGAAACGCAATACCTAGTCAGTTGGGATTGTTTAACGAGTTGATTTAGTCAATCACCGGCATAATGGTCCATTTGACCTGCCAATGATTATGCTCATTTTTCTCTAGACAAATAATGGCAGCATTTTGAAATTTAACGATAGTCGGTTCCTGCTGACCTATCAGTAGAGTCGACGTTAGCCGTTCCATAAACGGCAAATGTCCGACAATCATTGCGTTTTCAGACCATTGGAAACGATTGACGAATACCTCAACTTCATCCAATGGATCGATACCTTTAATACTTTCAATCCGGCCAGCTTTTAGTTGCTGAGAAAATAGCTCGGCTGTCTGTTGAGCGCGTAATTTACCGCTGTGAAAAATAGTGGCAATGGTGATTCCAGCTTCTGCCACTTGTTTTGAGACTCGAACAATTTCCTCCCGGCCTTCCGGGGTTAGACTTCTGTTCGGATCGGCTTGCTTAGCAAAACTTTTACCATGTTGTACCAGAAAGATAGCCATAACATTGAACCTCTTTTTCGATAAATCAGCAGCCATTTTAATAAAATAATTTTAAACAAACAGGTTTTTTTCGGTTTTCATGTTCGGTTTCAAACCGCAGGACTTCTTTGCTCCATGTCGCAGTATAAAAAATTCTGATTACCCATAAGCTTCCGCCAATTTCAAAAGTCTGCCTGGCATGGGTGGTGTTCTTACTGCAATATACCCAAAACGAGGTATCATATCCTCCAG
>JBDLIF010000017.1:0-16891 GCA_039714955.1 Pseudomonadota bacterium
CCGATAAAACCGGGGGCGAACAGCATCACCAGCAGGGGTGCGGCCAGCACCCCCAGCAAGGTCACCGAGAACAGGATCAGACCGAATGTGCCCGCCATTTTGTTGACGAAATCCTGCAGTTCTCCCCGTGATCGCTTGCTGCGATACTCGGTGAGTACCGGCACAAACGCCACGGAGAAGGCGCCCTCGGCAAACAGGCGACGTAAAAAATTAGGTATCTTGAAGGCCACGAAAAAGGCATCGGTGGCAGCATCCGCCCCGAACATCCGCGCCAATACCAGATCGCGGACAAACCCCAGGATACGGGAGAGCAGGGTATTGCCGCCCACGGTGGCGAATGATTTAAAGAATGAGGCCAGCGGGTTGTCCTTGAGTTGGAAATTTTCAGGTCATTATAGTGTGAACCAGTTAGGCCATGACAATCTGCCCGTTCAGACTCATTTCACGCTGAACTCAAGGTTGACAGCGGGATGGTTCTTAGGCAATATTCGCCCCCTTTACAAAGCTCGATCCATATTCAGGAGATTAAGTTGGCCAACACAGCCCAAGCCCGCAAGCGGGCCCGTCAAGCCGATAAGCGACACCTGCTCAATCAGGGTCAACGCAGCAATATGCGCACCCATGTCAAAAAGGTCGTCAAGGCGATTGCCGAGGGTAACAAGGAAGCCGCGACTGAGGCCTTCAAACAGGCGATGCCTGTCATCGACAGCTCCGCCAATCAGGGCATGATCCACAAAAACAAGGCTGCCCGGCATAAGAGCCGTCTGAATGCACAGATCAAGGCCATGTAAGCCTTTTTCTCTATCCTCTGAAAAAACCGGCTGATGCCGGTTTTTTTATAAGGATGCATTCACGGCGACTCCTTTAAGAACTACCTGAAAGCAGTGACGAACTTGTGATAAAGTTGAACGGTTACGCTTCCCGTCAGTCATTGCCGAGAAACTTCAGAGCAGAACCAGGTTGTCCCGGTGGATGAGTTCCTGTTCATCCACATAACCCAGGATTGACTCGATCTGGCTGCTTGGCTGACCGATGATGCGCCTGGCCTCCTGGGCGCCGTAGTTCACCAGGCCTCTGGCCACTTCGCAGCCAGCGGTGTCCACACAGACCACTGCCTCACCACGCACGAATTCACCGCTCATGGCCACCACGCCAACAGGCAACAGGCTGCTACCCCTGTCACGCAATACCTGAACCGCCCCATCGTCCAGGGTCAGGCTGCCTCTTACCTGCAGCTGACCGGCCAGCCAGCGCTTTCTGGCGGCCTGAGGTTCCTGCACCGGCACCAGCAGGGTACCGATAGGCTCACCCCGACTGATGGCATCCACCACCTGTTCGCGCCTGCCCGAGGCGATCACCGTCCCGGTACCGGAACGGGCGGCCAGGCGGGCTGCCCGCACCTTGGTCACCATCCCCCCCAGACCCAGGCCACTGGCACTGCCGCCGGCCACCGCATCCAGTTGGGGATTGTCCACCCGGGTCTCATGGATCAGGCTTGCCTGGAGATTGAAACGGGGATCCGCATCGTACAGCCCCTCCTGGTCGGTGAGCAGCACCAACAGGTCGGCCTCGATCAGATTTGCCACCAGGGCGGCCAGGGTATCGTTATCCCCAAAACGCAGCTCTTCCGTGGCGACCGTATCGTTCTCGTTCACCACCGGCACCACCCCCAATGACAACAGGGTCCACAAGGCACTGCGGGCATTCAGATAACGGGAACGGTCGGCCAGATCGTCACGGCTCAGCAGGATCTGCGCGGTATGCAGGCCGTGTTTCTGAAAACAGGCCTCATAGGCGTGAATCAGCCCCATCTGGCCGATTGCGGCGGCGGCCTGCAGTTCATTCAGGTTATGCGGTCGATGCGGCCAGCCCATACGGCTCATACCTTCGGCTACCGCCCCGGATGAGACCAGCACCACCTCATGGCCAGCCTTATGCAGTGCCGCCATCTGCGCCACCCAGGGCGCAAGCGCCTCGCGGGAGAGCCCCTCGCCATCGGAGGTCAGCAGGGCGCTGCCAATCTTGATGACCCAGCGCCTGGCATTGGTAATGGATTGCCTGGAGATCATTATTCTAGGATTATCGCTCCACTCTTACACCTGGAGTGGATCCCAAGGCACATCCCCGGGATCATCCGTGGTTGTCTGTTCAGCATGCCACAACGTCTCAAGCCGCCGCATCAGGGCCGCCGTGAGTTCCCGGGTGCCTTCGCCGGTTACCGCGGATATCGCATACACCGGCCCCTGCCAGTCGAGCTCCTGGACCAGCGTTTCGCGACGCGCTTGCAGCTCATCGTCCAACAGCAGGTCTCGCTTATTCAGCACCAGCCAGCGTTCCTGTTGGGCCAGTTCAGCGGAGTAGTGGGCCAGCTCCCGCTCGATCCGCCTCACCTCTTCAGCGGCAGAGACCGTTTCATCGAGCGGGGCTATATCCACCAGGTGGAGCAGCAACCGGGTACGGGAGAGGTGCTTGAGAAACTGCAAGCCCAGACCAGCCCCCTCCGCCGCGCCCTCGATCACACCCGGGATATCGGCCACCACAAAGCTGTGATCCCGGCCCAGGCTGACCACGCCCAGATTGGGGTAGAGGGTGGTAAAGGGGTAACCCGCTACCTTGGGGCGGGCACTGGAGATCTTCCGGATCAGACTCGATTTGCCCGCATTGGGCATGCCCAGCAGCCCCACATCCGCCAGCAGAATCAACTCCAGCAGCAACTGATAACGCTCCCCCGGCGTCCCATGGGTGAACTGTCTGGGGGCTCGGTTGGTGCTACTCTTGAAATGCACATTACCTATGCCACGTTCACCACCCCGCGCTACCAGGAGCTGCTGTTTGTGCTCCAGTAACTCACCGATCGGCTCACCGGTCTCCGCGTCTTTCACCCGGGTGCCCACGGGCACCCGGACATAGAGATCCTTGCCGCTGCGGCCGGTGCACTCCCGCCCCATGCCATTCTGGCCAGGCTCCGCCCGGTGGCTACGCTGAGTACGAAAATCCACCAGGGTGTTCAGACCCGTGTCCGCAATCAGGTAGACGCTGCCGCCATGGCCTCCATCGCCACCTTCCGGCCCACCTCTGGGAATATATTTCTCACGACGAAAACTGGCGCAGCCATTGCCTCCGTCGCCGGCCTCTACTCTGATTGTGGCTTCATCTACAAATTTCATAGTCCAGAACGCAAAAAGCCCCGTCAGAAGACGAGGCTTCGAAAACGTACGCTGGGTGTCGCCTTAGTCGCTGACCACACTCACGAACCTGCGATTTTTCGCTCCCTTGATCTCGAAGACCACCTTACCGTCGGCCTTGGCAAACAGGGTATGGTCCTTACCGACACCGACATTCACGCCATTGTGGAAGTGGGTACCGCGCTGACGCACGATGATACTACCCGCACTGACCGCCTGGCCGCCGTAGATCTTGACGCCCAAGCGTTTGGATTCAGAATCGCGGCCGTTACGTGTACTGCCGCCTGCCTTTTTATGTGCCATCTATCTCTCTCCTCAACCCGCGTTGATACCAGTTACCTGCAGCTCGGTGTACCACTGGCGATGACCCTGCCGCTTCATATGATGTTTGCGACGACGGAACTTGATGATCTTGACCTTTTTGCCGCGACCATGGGATTTTACGGTAGCCGTGACCACGCCGCCTTCGACATAGGGGGCACCGACCTTGACGTCCTCGCCATCCGTGACCATCAGCACCTTATCCAGCTCGACAGAGGCGCCCTCATCGGCACCCAACTTCTCCACCTTGATGGTGTCGCCCTCTGAGACGCGATACTGCTTGCCGCCGGTTTGAACTACCGCATACATAACCTAGATCCCCAAGAAAAAACGGTTATTACACACCGCTATCAAGGCGGCGAGGTAAAGAGGCGGGATTCTACTCAGAACAATCGATCAGGTCAATATGCATTCACGCCGGCGATGCCCAGCGCCACCTCCCGCAGCAACAGCCAGGGATCGGCCCTATCCAGCCCTTTGATGGCCCGATCCACCCGGGCGCACTCCAGCAGCCGCCTCTGCCAGCGGGATGCACGCTGTTGCAGCCCCTTGCGCACCAGCGGCTTGCGCTTCTCCCACACCCGGTAGGCACCCATCACCCGCTCGGCACTGCCGCCCTGCTCGACCTCGAAGGCCATCTCCGCCAGCGCGCGAATCTCCCGGGAGAGGGCCCAAAGCACCACCGGGGGTGCCACGCCTTCCGCCTGCAGGCCCTCCAGCATGCGCAGCCCACGACCGGCATCCCCTGCCAACAGGGTATCCACCAGCCCAAAGACATCAAAACGGGCGCTGTCCGCCACCGCTTCGGCCAACTGATCCACTGAGATCACACCCGGACCATAGAGCAGCAGTAATTTTTCGATCTCCTGGGTAGCCGCCAGCAGGTTGCCCTCCACCCGCTCCACCAGCATCCTGACCACACCGGGCTCCGGGATCAGTCCCACCCTGCGCAGACGCTGCTCGATCCAGGGTGGCAGCCTCTCCCCCTCCACCGGCCAGATCTGCACCAGCACCCCCGCCCGCTCCAGGGATTTCACCCATTTGGTGTTGAGCTGGCTGCGTTCCAGTTTGGGGGCGGTAATCAGCAACAGGGTATCGGGAGGTGGGTTCCCGGCATATTCGGCGAGGGCCTTGGAACCATCAGACCCGACCTTGCCGCTGCCCAGGCGCAGGTCGAGCAGGCGCCGATCGCCGAACAGGGAGAGGTTGTTCGCCGCGCTGCTCAAGGCAGCCCAATCGAAGCCGGCCCCCTGCTCCAGCACCTCCCGTTCGGAATGGCCCTGCTGCCTGGCCTTGGCACGCACCAGATCGGCCGCCTCCCCCATCTGCAAGGGTTCGTCACCCGTCAGGAAATAGATCGGCGCGAGGGATTTTTCCAGCTGGGCAGCAAGTTGATCGTTGCGCAGGCGCATGGGATTACTTGAGCCGGGCCTGCAACTGCCGGATGATCTGGCCCGCCATGTCGACGCGCATATCGACACGCATCAGGGCCGCCTCGTTGCGCTGCCCCAGTTCGTCCGCATTGCTGAGGACGAGCTGACGGGTCAGCTCGAGCGTCTGCTCCGGCAGTCGCTCCCCGCCCTGCGGGATTCGCACGGCGTATTTTGCATCCAGGCGCAGCTCATACTCCAGCACCTTGCCGTTGGCGTCCACCGAGATCACCCGCTGGCTGAATCTCTCCTGAGTGATCCGCAGGCGGTTTTTCGCCTGGTCGACAGAGATCGCCAGTTTGACCCCCGCCAGCGACAGCTCCCGCTGAATCACTCCAGCCAAAGTGCTGCGCTGATCGCCCTGCTCCACGTAGAGGCCATCCAGATTCGGCGTGGCCTGCTGGAAGCCCTTGAGATGAAAGCCACAACCGCTTAACGCCAGCAGTAAGAGCAAGATTTGAGACTGTCGCAACAATAAAATCATTAAATCCTATCCTTCGTTCGTTGCCATCAACGGATGGATAACCGCAAACTGAAACCATGCCGTTTTACTGTCAATTTTTATGGGCCTGATAGTTAGTACCATCCGGAAACTCCCCCTCCCAACGGGAGGGGGCTGGGGGGAGGGGGAGTAATGGCATAAAATTCAACGCCATATGATCTCCCCCACCCTAACCCTCGGCTTTGGCTTCCTCGGCAACTGCTCCCTGCGTTGCTCTACCACCTACGTCCGTGTAGGCGTGCGTTGCTCTCGACTGCTTGCTCCAGGCGCAGTTCTACCACCTATATCCATATAGGCGTATCACCTCCATCCCTGGAGGCGTCCCCCACAGGGGGAGGGAATGACCTTGTTTCTGGACGGACACTTATTCAAGTCATTGGTAAGTTCTACCGCCGTGCTTCAACCAGCCGCCGACATGACGACCATTTGGATCATGGTGGGTCCAGTGGATGACACCCCCTTTTGCGTTCCATTCATACTCACCATAAAACTCAACCCTATCGCCTGTTCTCAATCCACTGATTCTGGGGGCCAAATCAATATTGTGCGCAATCAGCAATGTCTGACCGGTACTCAGCTTTAAGATGAATCTCTGGTGTCTTGAGCCATCAATGTCATCAGACAAAACTCTTTTTACCACGCCTTCTCCCTGAACCTGAAGATCACTCTGCCTGTTGTCGTATGCCGCTTGCAGGCTGCTATCAGCACTATGGCTCCATGCAGAAAGGCTTGGTATAGAGATGCCATTTTCCTGGACATACCCATATGCCAGAGCGACAACAACGATCAATAAAATAATTTTCTTCATATTTCAATCTGACTCTGTGTATCTGTCATCTTCCCGAGGCCCCGCCCTCGGCGGGAGCTCCCCATTGATTTGTCACTTGGCGACAATGCTCACCAGCTTGTTGGGCACCACGATGACCTTGCGCACCTGGGCCTCGCCAATGAATCGCCGGACGTTTTCATTGGCCCGGGCGATCGCCTCGACGGCCTCCTTGTCCGCCTCCACCGGCGCCTGGATCTTGGCCCGCACCTTGCCGTTCACCTGCACCACATACTGAATGGTCTCCTGCTTCAATGCCTCCTCGTCCGGCCTCGGCCAGTCGCTGTTGAGGATGTCATCCCCATAGCCCAGGCTGCTCCAAAGATGGTGGGTGATGTGTGGCGCAATGGGCCCGAGCAGACATAATACAAAACCCATCGCTTCTTGGCGCATTCTAAATAGAACATTCAGAGTGGGTGCTTTTTTCGCATCATCGCTTGTAACTGCAGCAACACCCGGAATCTTGTAAATCAGATTTACAATTTTCATACAAGCAGAAACAACTGTATTAAATTGCTCGCGCTCGTAATCATACAAGGCCTGATTAAGTGTTAAATGAATCTCACGCCTCGCATCCGACTGCTCCTTCTGAAGGAGTTTCCAATCAACTTGGAATGTCGTACGACCTGCTTGTAAAGACTCATTAACACCTTTAATTTCATCCACATGATCGAAAGCAACAGCCCAGATCCGTTTTAAAAAGCGGTGCGCCCCCTCCACTCCCTCGTCGTTCCACTCCAGGGACTGGTCCGGTGGCGAGGTGAACATGGTATAGAGCCGCACCGTATCGGCCCCATAGCGATCGATCAGGGACTGGGGATCGACCCCGTTGTTCTTCGACTTGGACATCTTCTCAATGCCGCCGATGACCACCGGCCGACCGTCCGCGGGCAGGACCGCCGTCAGCGGGCGTCCCTTCTCGTCCCGCTCCACCTCGACCTCGGCCGGGTTGAACCAGTGTCTGGCGCCATCCGCCCCCTCACGATAGTAGGTGTCCGCCACCACCATGCCCTGGGTCAGCAGGCGGGTGAAGGGCTCATTGTTCTCCACCAATCCCGCGTCCCTGAGCAGTTTGTGATAGAAGCGGGCGTAGAGCAGATGGAGTACCGCGTGCTCGATGCCGCCCACATAGTGGTCCACCGGCAGCCAGTAGCTGGCGCGCGCGTCGAGCATGGCATCGGCGCCCGGGCAGGTATAGCGGGCATAGTACCAGCTCGACTCCATGAAGGTGTCGAAGGTGTCGGTCTCCCGCTGGGCCGGTCCGCCGCACTCGGGACAGCTGCAGTCTGAGAATTCCGGGTTCTGTTTGATCGGGTTGATGGTGTTTTCGTCATAGACGATCTCTTCCGGCAGCACCACCGGCAGATCCTCGAGCGGTACAGGCACAATGCCGCACTGCTCGCAATGGATCATGGGAATAGGCGCGCCCCAGTAGCGCTGGCGGGAGACGCCCCAGTCGCGGATGCGGAAGTTCTTGGTCTTCTTGCCCTTGCCGCGCGCCTGCAGCCACTCGGCGATGGCGTCGAAGGCGGCCTCGGAGGTCAGGTCGTTGAAGGGGCCGGAATCCTTCAGCACACCCTTTTCGATATAGGCGGCGGCCTGGATGTCCAACGTCGAACCGTCCGCTGGATGGATCACCTGTTTGATGGGGATGCCGTACTTGTGGGCAAAGGCGTGATCACGCTCATCGTGACCCGGCACCGCCATCACCGCGCCGGTGCCATAACCCATGAGGACGAAATTCGCCGCGTAGATCGGCACTGCCTCCCCGCTCACCGGATGGATGGCGTCTATTCCCAAGGCCATGCCCTTCTTCTCGATGGTCTCCAGGTCCGCCTCGGAGGTACCACCCTGCCGGCACTCCTCGATGAAGGCGGTCAGTTCCGCATTGCCCTCCGCGGCCTGCAAAGCAAGTGGATGCTCACCCGCAACGGCCACATAGGTGACGCCCATGAGGGTGTCGGGACGAGTGGTGTAGATGGTCAGGCTCTCAGCGGAATCTTCGATGACGGCCGCTCCCGCGCTTCTGCCCCCCAGGGATGGGGTAAATGCAGAGGATCGTATGGAACGATCCCTGCCTGCGCCCGCGGCATTTGTACGTCTGACCTCCAGGGATGGAGGAAATGCAGCAGGATTGTCGGAACAATCCCTGCCCTGTACGGCAGCCGCTCCTGCGCTTCCTGCACCCGCGGCATTTGTACGTCCCTGTACGGCAAAATCCATCTGGACCCCATATGAACGGCCGATCCAGTTGCGCTGCATGGTACGCACCTGGTCGGGCCAGCCCTCCAGATGATCGATCTCGTCCAGCAGTTCGTCCGCATAGTCGGTGATCTTGACGAACCACTGGGGGATCTCCCGACGCTCCACCAGGGCGCCGGAGCGCCAGCCGCGGCCATCGATCACCTGCTCGTTGGCCAGCACGGTCTGATCCACCGGGTCCCAGTTCACCACCGCATGTTTGCGGTAGACCAGGCCCTTTTTGTACAGCTCGGTGAACAGCCACTGCTCCCACTTGTAGTAGTCGGGTTGGCAGGTGGCCAGCTCCCGGTCCCAGTCATAGCCGAAACCGAGCCGCTTCAGCTGCACCTTCATGTAATCGATATTGGCGTAGGTCCAGCCTGCCGGAGCCACCTTGTTCTTCAGCGCCGCGTTTTCCGCCGGCAGGCCGAAGGCGTCCCAACCCATCGGCTGGAGCACGTTCTTGCCCAGCATGCGCTGGTAGCGGGCGATCACGTCCCCGATGGTGTAGTTGCGCACATGCCCCATGTGCAGCTTGCCGCTGGGATAGGGAAACATGGAGAGGCAGTAGAACTTCTCCTTGGCGGCGTCCTCCGTCACCTTGAAGGTCTTTACCGTCTCCCAATGCGCTTGGGTGGCTTGCTCGATTTTGGCGGGATCGTAGATCGTCTGCATGGTCAATCTGATTATCTGGTTATCGCAATCGGCGAAGCATACCCCAGTCGATGGCGAATTTCATGAAGGCTTGCGCTGAATCAATTTGCACTCTCGCCATTTTGATTCAAACTTATAGAGAGAGAAGAATAAAATCGTCAAACATCAGGAGAGTGTCATGACCCATTCCGATAAAAAAGCCCCGCTGGATAGACTGACCGACGCCTATGAGAAGATGCTCGAAGATGTCCATGACACCATGGTGGAGACCAAGGAGAACGCCCTGCCCGGTCTACGCGATTATCTCGGCGACGTGCGGGACAAGATGGTTGAGATCGGCGAGTTGACTCGGGAGGAGGCCGATGAGATCGCCGGGTATATCGAACGGGATATCAAGGATGCGGCCAACTATCTGTCCGAGAGCGGAGAGCAGCTGTCAGAATGGTGGCGTTTCGATGTTCGTCAGGTGGAGGACCGGCTGCTGGAGATGTTCATCAATGTAGCCGATCAGACCAAACTGGAACTCGAAAAACTGGCCGAACGGGCAAAAGAGGCCTCGAGCTACCACACCGGGGAGATAACTGGCCCGGGAACCCTGGTCTGCATCGGCTGCGGCAAGGAGATGCATTTCCATAAGACCGGCCACATCCCACCCTGCTCAGCCTGCAAGGGAACAGAATTTCGCCGCTCCTGGGAGGAGACTGAAGCCTGATCCTTTGCCCCCTCTCTTCGCGGGAGACGCCACCAGGGAGGGAGGTGGTACGCCCATATGGATGTAGGTTGTAGAACTGCGCCAGGAGCAGTTGCCGAGGAAGGTAAAACCGAGGGATAGGGTGAGGGAATCTAAATTAAGGAAACTTTCCTTCTAATCCCCCTCATCCCGTCCTTCTCCCTGCAGGGAGAAGGAACCTTCATACAAGACAGTCAGGGAAGACATTTCAGATCGCTAATCTGACAAAGCTGGGCTAAGCCACTAAACGCTAGGCCTTTTTCCTGGTGGATTTCTTCTTTGCCGACTTCTTTTTTGGCGTTTTCTGCTTGGCAGCCAGCTTTTTCTTCACCACGGCCTTCTTCTTGGCAGCGCTCTTCTTCCCTGATGCCAGCGGTCTCTTGCTCAGGGGCCGTTTCTTGCCGCCTGGCTTTTTTGCCGGAGCAGTCTTCTTGGCAGGCGGCTTCTTGACCGTCTTCCTGCTTGCCACCTTTCCTGCGGCCAGCTTCTTTTTGGCAACGCGCTTCTTCTTGGCGGGTTGCGTCTTTTTATCTCCGCCTGCCGCCTTGCCAACTACCTTTTTCTTGGCCTTGACCTTCCCTGTTACGCTGGCTTTTTTCTTTGCCCGCGGTTGCTTGCTGCCGGACAGCTTCTTTACCTTCTGCTTTTTAGTCGCCGCTTTCTTGGCCGTTTTCTTCTTGGCTACGGCCTTTTTTGCCCTGGTTGCAACCTTTTTCCCAGCGGGCTTCTTCCTGGCTGCCGCTTTTTTGGGGACATCCGTCTTAGCCGCCATATCATCCGACCTGGCTGCTGGCTCACCGGTTTCCTGGGATGCCATCTCCCCACCCTCAGCAGCCATCACCTGGGGTTGAGGGGGTGTTTCCGCTGCTGGTTCATAGGCATCCACCGCTCGGCGGATCCGTTCGAACACCTCCTTAATATTGCCAACTCCATCGATTGGCATCAGCTTCTGCTGCTTGCCGTAGTACTTGATTAAAGGAGCAACAAGATGATCATAGACATGCAGGCGACTGCTGACGGTCTCTTCATTGTCATCCGCCCGATGCGAGAGTTGACCACCACACTGATCACACACACCCTCTACAGCGGTTGGGTTAATGTAGATGTTGTAAAGCGTTCCGCAAGACTTGCAGGTTCTACGCCCCACCAGCCGCTCCATCAGGGCGTCGGTCTCGATGTCGATCAGCAGCACCAGCTCAATCGGCCGTTCCAGCTCATAGAGCAGCTCGTCCAGGGTGATGGCCTGCAGGATATTCCGGGGGAATCCGTCAAGCAGAAAGCCATCCCGGGCATCCGGCAGGAGCAACCGCTCACGAATCAGTTCGAGGACCAACTCCTCGGAGACCGACTGTCCCGCCTCCATGGCCGCTTTCACCGCCTGGCCCAGCGCCGCTCCCTCCGCCACCGCGGATTTTATAAGCTCTCCAGTAGAGATCGGGGGTATCCCATACCTCTCTACCAACCGCTTGGTCTGGGTTCTCTTGCCCGATCCAGGCGCTCCCAGCAGTACGATGCGCATCCTTCCCCCTCATTGATGGTAAGCTTCTTCAGGCCCGAATCACTGAGCGTAAAATAATCCTGCAATTCAAGAACTTATTATCTCAGAACAAAGACAGAATTGGGTTTTACCCAGTCAGTGTTCATCCACATCATATGGCCACTAAATAAGCTTATTAGGAAATTCCATGGCTGCATCCAAGTTTTGGATTAGCCGCCACCGGCCAGCTTGGGTAAGCTAATCTCAGAATTCCCGTAAAGTCAACGGAGTTTATGTACTCGCTTGGGCGAATGGATTATGCTTCACCGCCCCAAAGCGACCGATGCGGAACACCCCCTCATGCCGGAAATCCCTGATATTACAGACTCTGAACACTGGATTATCGACACCACGTTGAAAGAACGCTACGGGCGTGCCACCGAGACCCAGATTGCGGATGCCGAAATCCGTCTGATGCCCTCCGACAAGGAGCTCAGCAGCTGTCCGGTGGTCTATTGGAACGAAGAGGGGTGTAATTTCGTCGTCTTCAAGACCGGTGATCGCAAATACCGCTGCCAGTTTTTCTATCGGGGATATCAGCAGTATGGCACCGGCGTGCACGAATACGACGATCTCACGGAATGCATCGTCTCTCTGTTACAGACCCAGGCCGACCATGCAGCCAAGGAACGGGGCGACATCAAATAGTAAACCAGTCTTTCATCTTTCCATAGTCCTTCGATTAATAAAGGGGAGTCATACACATGACAGCAAAGAATGCCTTCTATGCACAATCCGGTGGCGTTACCGCAGTAATCAACGCTTCCGCCTGTGGCGTGATCGAGACCGCGCGCAAGCATCCTGACAAGATCGCGAATGTCTACGCCGGACGCAACGGCATCATCGGCGCACTGACCGAGGACCTGATCGATACCAGCAAGGAGTCCACCGAGGATATTGCCGCCCTGCGCCACACCCCATCCGGCGGATTCGGCTCCTGCCGCTTCAAGCTGAAAAGTCTGGAAGAGAACAAGCGCGAATACGAACGCCTGATCGAGGTCTTCAAGGCCCATGATATCGGCTATTTCTTCTATAACGGCGGTGGCGACTCAGCCGATACCTGCTATAAGGTCTCCCAGCTGTCCGAGAAGATGGGCTACCCGGTGCAGGCGATCCACGTACCCAAGACCGTGGACAACGACCTGCCGATCACCGACAACTGCCCCGGCTTCGGCTCGGTAGCCAAGTACATCGCCGTCTCCACCCTGGAGGCCTCTTACGATGTGCGCTCCATGGCCGCCACCTCCACCAAGATCTTCGTCATCGAGGTAATGGGCCGTCATGCCGGCTGGATCGCCGCCGCCGGCGGTCTGGTGGAAGACAACAACATCCCGGTGGTGGTGCTCTTCCCCGAGGTCGAGTTCAACCAGGAGAAGTTCCTCGCCAAGGTGGACGAGAAGGTCAAGGAGCATGGCTTCTGCACCATCGTCGTCTCCGAGGGCACGCACTGGCCGGATGGCAAGTTCCTCGCCGAGCAGGGCACCCGCGACTCATTCGGTCACGCCCAATTGGGCGGCGCGGCCCCGGTGGTCGCCAACATGATCAAGGATGCCCTGGGTCTCAAATTCCACTGGGCGGTGGCCGACTACCTGCAGCGCGCGGCACGCCACCTCTCCTCCGCCTCCGACGTGGAGCAGGCCTACGCCCTGGGCAAGGCCGGCGTGGAGATGGCCCTGGAAGGTCACAACTCCATCATGCCTACCGTGGTGCGCAAATCCAGCACTCCCTACGAGTGGGAGGTCGGCAAGGCGTCCCTGAGCGAGGTTGCCAATGTGGAGAAGATGATGCCGATGGAGTACATCACCGACGACGGCTTCGGCATCACTGCTGCCTGCAAGGAGTACCTCTACCCGCTGATTCAGGGTGAGGCCTATCCTCCCTACAATGAAAACGGCATGCCCGAGTATGTGACGATGAAAGGGGTATCCGTGCCTAAAAAACTCGATCCCTTCGAGCTCTGATTGAGGCAGAAAAAGGGGGTGCTCAATTGCCCCCTTTTTCGTGTCTGGCGGCAGCAGGCAAATCGATCATGAGCCCCTGCGCCGGATACAGAAAACGACCAAGACGCAATCTGACTTTTAGTACTATCTTGAGGAGAAACTATTCGTGAGCACAGAACTTATCTTCGCCCTGGCATGTGCGTTCGCCGCACTGGCCTATGGCTTTGTATCCGTGAAATGGATACTCGCACAACCGGAAGGCAATGAACGCATGCGTGAGATTGCCGCAGCGGTACAGGAGGGCGCCAGCGCCTATCTCAACCGTCAATACACCGCCATCGGTATCGTGGGCGCCATCCTTTTAGTCATTCTCTGGATCTTCCTGGGAACCGCCACCGCCATCGGCTTTGCCATCGGCGCGGTCCTCTCTGGCGCTGCCGGCTACATTGGCATGAACGTTTCGGTACGCGCCAATCTGCGCACCGCGGAGGCCGCCAACAAGGGCATCAACGCCGCCCTGCAGATCGCCTTCCGCGGTGGCGCCATCACCGGTCTGCTGGTGGTTGGCCTGGGGCTGCTCGGCGTCGCGGGTTATTACGCCATCCTGGTCGCCATGGGTGTGGAAGATACGCTGCATCCGCTGGTAGGTCTGGCCTTCGGTGGCTCCCTGATCTCCATCTTCGCCCGGCTTGGCGGCGGCATCTTCACCAAGGGTGCTGACGTGGGTGCGGACATCGTGGGTAAGGTGGAAGCCGGCATCCCCGAGGATGATCCACGCAACCCGGCGGTTATCGCCGACAATGTGGGTGACAACGTGGGCGACTGCGCCGGTATGGCCGCCGACCTGTTCGAGACCTACGCGGTCACCGTGGTCGCCACCATGCTGCTCGGCAGTCTGCTGCTGAAAGATGCGGGCACTGCGGCGATCCTCTACCCGCTGGTCCTGGGCGGCGTCTCCATCATCGCCTCCATCATCGGCGTCTTCTTCGTCAAGGCAAAAGACACCGACACCAACGTGATGCCGGCCCTGTATAAAGGCCTGATCGTCTCCGGCGTACTGGCCGCGATCGCCTTCTACTTCGTTACCGACACCATGATGAGCGGCGTCGGCGGATTCAACACCATGCAGCTGTTTGGCTCCGCCCTGATCGGCCTGGCACTGACCGCCGCCATGGTGGTGATCACCGAGTACTACACCTCCACCGAATACGCCCCGGTACGTCATATCGCCGAGGCCTCCACCACCGGTGACGGCACCAACGTCATTGCTGGCCTGGGCCTCTCCATGAAGGCCACCGCGGCACCGGTGCTGGCTGTCTGTGCCTCCATCTGGGGCGCTTACGACCTGGCTGGCCTCTACGGCATCGCCATCGCCGCTACCTCCATGCTCTCCATGACCGGCATCATCGTGGCACTGGACGCCTACGGCCCAATCACCGATAACGCCGGCGGTATCGCCGAGATGGCCGAGCTGGACGAGAAGATACGCAACATCACCGATCCGCTGGACGCCGTGGGCAACACCACCAAGGCGGTCACCAAGGGTTACGCCATCGGCTCCGCCGGTCTCGCCGCCCTGGTACTGTTTGCCGACTTCACCCATACCCTGGAGGCAGCCGGCAAGACCATCACCTTTGAGCTCTCCGACCCGGCAGTACTCATCGGCCTGTTCCTGGGTGGCCTGGTGCCCTACCTGTTCGCCTCCATGTCGATGGAAGCGGTTGGTCGCGCAGCAGGCGGCATCGTCAACGAAGTACGCCGCCAGTTCAAAGAGAAACCCGGCATCATGGATCACACCGAGAAGCCTGACTACGGCAGGGCCGTGGACATGCTGACCAAGGCGGCAATCAAGGAGATGATCATCCCCTCCCTGCTGCCTGTGTTGATGCCCATCGTGGTTGCGCTTGGCATCGGCTGGCTGATGGGCGGTGACGCAGGCGCCAAGGCCCTCGGCGGCCTGCTCATCGGCACCATCGTTACCGGCCTGTTCGTGGCAATCTCCATGACCACCGGCGGTGGCGCCTGGGATAACGCCAAGAAGTACATCGAGGACGGCAACCATGGCGGCAAGGGCTCCGACGCCCATAAGGCCGCGGTCACCGGCGACACCGTAGGCGACCCCTACAAAGACACCGCCGGCCCGGCCATCAACCCGTTGATCAAGATCATCAACATCGTTGCACTGCTGATCGTACCGTTGCTGTAAACATACCGCGGATGTAACGTAAAAAGGGGGCGCCTGGCGCCCCCTTTTTAGTTTATAGAGCTATTCTACTTTGCAAAAAAATAAGCAATCTGACGTTCATGGCCTGGCTCAAACTACTGCGGCTAAGAGTTTGAAACGAAGATGATATTTGCAGACACTACAATCGGTCTGCCGGACTGCGCACGCCCTGCCCACCACGCGACAGTACATGAGTGTAGATCATGGTTGTTGATAAATCCGCATGACCCAGTAACTCCTGCACCGTGCGAATATCATGTCCATCCTCCAAAAGGTGAGTTGCAAATGAATGTCTCAAACAATGGCAGCTCACCTTTTTATGGATACCTGCCATTTCTGTAGCCTGTTTGACTGCCTTTTGCAGGCTGCTCTCATGCAGATGATGTCGCCGTGTCTTGCCACTGCGTGGATCAACCGATAAGCGACTTGCTGGAAATAGATATTGCCAGCGCCACTCTTTTGGAGCATTGGGATACTTTCTAGCCAGCGCGTCTGGTAGGAAGACTTCACCAAAACCAGCAGCCAGATCTTCCTCAAAAATCGCCTTCACGACCACCAAGTGTTCGCGCAATTCAGTGGAAATACGATCCGGTAGCGGGACTACCCGGTCCTTGCCGCCCTTCCCACGCTTCACCTTAATCTGCCGGTATTCGAAATCAACATCCATCACACGCAGACGGATACACTCCATCAAACGCAGACCGGTACCATAAAGCAGGATCGCCATTAATCGCTGACGGCCACTCATCTTATCCAATAGCCTTTTGACCTCTGACCGGGTTAGGACAACCGGCAACTGACGCGGTTGTTTGGCTCGGGTGAAATCACCAATAGATTCCAGGTCCCGTTCTAGCACCTGCTTGAAAAGAAACACCAGCGCATTGAGGGCCTGATTCTGGGTCGATGCCGCGACGTTGCGTTTAACTGCCAAATATTCTAAAAAGGCACTGATTGCAGTTGAAGAAAGGGTATCAACGGCCTGCCACTGATGGAAATGAAGGAATCGCTCAACCCACTGAAGATAGGTTTGTTCTGTGCGGATCGAATAGCCTCGGACACGGATCGCACTCAGCAATGATTGATGAAGGTCAGGAAAATGCTGCAGCAAACTCTCCCGTTTATCCGGTCTGTTCACTACCTTAGCAGGCTGTGGCTCCCTTGCCAGGGTCGGATGCTCAGGGTGCAACTGGCGACTTCCTGCCTGCCAGTGACCCCAATCCACCTCGCCACACCAAGTCACCTTCAGCATTTCACAGAACAGCATTTTAAGGGCATCGGCGACCTGGGAAACCTGCCAGTCA
>JBDLIF010000018.1:0-16745 GCA_039714955.1 Pseudomonadota bacterium
GCCTTTCCTGGGGCCGGCACCCTGGCAGGTGGTATATTGCATGCTATTGCGTACGGCTATCTGTTCGAGGCCTTGGGCCGCGGGGTTGCCACTTCCTTGGCCACACGGGGCGAGTTGCATCCGCTGCAGGCCGCCAATCAATTTAAGGAGTCCTTAGGTGAAGATCTTAGAGCGTCTTCGCAACATTACGCCAAACTGGCGCTGGAGGAGATCCGCCGCGCCGGACGACCGGAATAGATCCGACAGCGGGGATCATCTGACCCTGGCCCGTGAGAGCCTGCAGGAGCTGCTGCGGGATCAACGGGTGCCGGCGGATGTGCGCGAGACCCTGGCCGCCGACTACCAGGAGGTGGAGCAGATGCTTGAGAAGCTGGAGCGGGGGCATCTGCATCTGGCTGCGTTCGGCCGGGTCAGTGTGGGTAAATCGGCCTTGCTCAATGCCCTGCTGGGTGAGGTGCGCTTCAGTACCAGCCCGCTGCATGGCGAGACCCGCACCAGCCAGGCCGGTCAGTGGCGGGAGTTCCAGGAGGGTAATGTGTTTCTGGTCGACACCCCGGGGATCAACGAGGTGGACGGCGAATCCCGCGAGCAGCTGGCCCGGGAGGTGGCCTCCAGGTCCGACCTGGTGTTGTTCGTGGTGGATGGGGACCTGACCGACACCGAGATCCATGCCCTGTGCTCGGTGGCGGAACAGCATCGCCCCATCCTGTTGATCCTGAACAAGTCCGATCGTTATACCCGGGAGGAGCGGGAGTCGCTCCTGCACTCACTCCGGCGACATAGCGAGGGGTTGGTCGATGCCCGCAATGTGGTGGCAGCGGCAGCGGATCCGGCAGTGCAGCAGGTGATCCGGGTGGACGAGAGCGGCAACGAGAGCTGGGGCGAACGTCGCCCACCACCCAATATCGCGGACGTGCGGGAGCGGCTCTGGCATATCCTGGAAGCCGAGGGCAAGACCCTGGCTGCGTTGAATGCCTCATTGTTCGCGGGGCAACTCAGCGATCAGGTGGGGCAGCGGGTGCTGGCGGCCCGCCGCAGCCTGGGCCAGCGGGTGATCCATAGCTATTGCGTAGGTAAGGGGGTGGCGGTGGCCATCAACCCGGTGCCGGTAGCGGACCTGTTGGCGGCCGCCGTGGTGGATGTCTCCTTGCTTACCCATCTCTCCAAACTCTATGGCCTGCCCCTGTCGCGCAGCGAGGCGGGCGGGCTGATCAAGACCATTGGCGCTCAGATGTTGTTGCTGATGGGCACGGTATGGGCGGTGCATTTTGTCTCCTCGGCCTTGAAGCTGGGCACCGGTGGCTTGTCGGCGGTGGTCACCGGGGGCGCTCAGGGAGCAGTCGCCTACTACAGTACCTATGTGGTGGGACAGGTGGCCGAGCGCTATCTGGCCCAGGGTAAGTCCTGGGGCGAGGGCGGACCCAAGTTCGTCGTGCGGGAGATCCTCGACAACCTGGACCGCAACTCCATCATGGAGCAGGCCAAACAGGAGATCCGGGAAAAGCTGAAGGCCAGGCCCCAGTCGGCGCCCAGCGCCTGAGTGGCAGATTAGATGGGTCACATGCAATGACGAACCGGGAAATCGCCCGCGCCTATCTCAGATGTTTCTGCGAAGGGGATGTGGGGGGATTAGCGCCGCTGCTTGCGCCGGACCTCAGCTTCACCGGGACAACCCATACGTACCACTCCGCTGAAGCATACCTAAGAAGCTTGCGCGCTGACCCGCCGGAAAAATGCGCATGCAGGCTATTGAGCCTGACTGAAGATGGTGATTCGGTTGCCGTCTTCTACGAGTATGTAAAACCAGAGCATGTTATGACAATCGCCCAGTTGTTTGAGGTGAGGAATCAACAAATCAACAAGATCCTGCTGGTGTTCGATGGCAGGGGCTTTACCTGACCTTGGGTGGTTTAAGGTCTCCTGGACTTGGTCGGGATATTCCCCTTAGCCTAAGTGGTCGGTTTGCAGCCAGGCTGTCTTATAATGAGCGAAGTCATTCACGGCAATTTTTCGTACGGAGTCAGGAGGCTGAAATGGGTCTGAAATGGGTGGATACGCTGGATATCGCGATCGAGCTGGATGAGGCCTATCCGGATGTCGATCCCCGAGCGGTCAACTTTGTCGATCTGCGCAACTGGGTGATGGGACTGGATGAGTTTGACGATGATCCGGAACACTCGGGTGAAAAGATCCTGGAAGCGATCCAGGCCGCCTGGATCGAGGAGCGGGCTTGAGCCTGGCTGGTCTCCGCGCAGTAACAACGGAAACCAGCGGGTGACCATCCGAAGGCGCTGATTACCCGGCGGCACTCAACCGCTTGTACTTGATGCGATGGGGTTGATCGGCCTCCACTCCCAGCCGCCGTTTCCGGTCCGCCTCATAATCCGCATAGTTTCCCTCGAACCAGACCACCCGTGAGTCACTCTCGAAGGCCAGGATATGGGTGGCGATGCGATCCAGGAACCAGCGGTCATGGCTGATGATCACCGCACAGCCGGGGAAGGTGAGCAGGGCCTCCTCCAAGGCACGCAGGGTCTCCACATCCAGGTCGTTGGTGGGTTCGTCCAACAACAGCAGGTTGCCGCCACGCTTCAATAGCTTGGCCAGATGCACCCGGTTACGCTCACCGCCCGAGAGGTCGCCGATGCGTTTCTGCTGCTCAGAACCCTTGAAGTTGAAGTGACTGACATAGGCACGGGACTGCATCTGAAAGCGGTCCACGGTGATAATGTCCTGAGCATCGGAGATCTCTTCCCAGACCGTCTTGCTGCCGTCCAGGGCATCCCTACTCTGGTCCACATGGGCGATATCGACGCTATCACCGATTCGCAGTTCTCCCGCGTCCGCTGTCTCCTGGCCGGTGAGCAGGCGAAACAGGGTGGTCTTGCCGGCACCGTTGGGTCCGATGATGCCGACTATGCCCCCTTTGGGCAGGTTGAAGGTGATATCGTCATACAGCACCCGCTCGCCATAGGCCTTGCTCAATCCCTTCGCCTCGATCACCAGGTCACCCAGTCTGGGGCCGGGTGGGATGTAGATCTCGTTGGTTTCATTGCGTTTCTGGAAGTCCTGGGACTGCAGCTCATCAAACCGCTGCAGGCGCTCCTTGCTTTTGGCGTGGCGGCCTTTGGGGTTGCTGCGGACCCACTCCAGCTCATGTTTCATGCTCTTGATGTGGGCGGCCTCCTGTTTCTGTTCGTTTTCCAGACGCTGCTCCTTCTGTTCCAGCCAGGAGGAGTAATTACCCTCCCAGGGGATACCATAACCACGGTCCAGTTCCAGGATCCAGCCCGCTACGTTATCCAGGAAGTAGCGGTCATGGGTGACCGCCACCACGGTGCCGGGATATTCGTGCAGGAAGCGCTCCAGCCAGGCCACCGATTCGGCATCCAGGTGGTTGGTGGGCTCGTCCAACAGCAACATGTCGGGTTTTTCCAGCAGCAGGCGGCAGAGGGCGACTCGGCGTCGCTCACCCCCCGAGAGCTTGCTGACGGCTGCATCCCATGGGGGCAGACGTAAGGCATCGGCGGCGATCTCCAGCTGCCGCTCGATATTGTGACCGTCGCTGGCCTGAATGATGTTCTCCAACGCTGCCTGTTCCTTGGCCAGGGCATCGAAGTCGGCATCAGGCTCGGCATAGGCGGCATAGACCTGGTCGAGTCGCTGCAGGGCCTGTTTGACCTCTCCCAGTGCCTCTTCCACATTGCCCCGTACATCCTTCTCTTCGTCCAGTTTGGGTTCCTGGGGAAGAAAGCCGATGCGAATGCCCGGCTGTGGCCGCGCTTCACCTTCGATGTCGGTATCGACACCGGCCATGATTCTCAGCAGGGTTGATTTTCCCGCCCCATTGAGTCCCAGCACACCGATCTTGGCGCCAGGGAAGAAGGAGAGGGAGATGTCTCGAAGGATTTCGCGTTTCGGCGGGACAACCTTGCCCACCCGGTTCATGGTGTAGATGTACTGAGCCATTGAATTCAGCCTGTTAGATTAGAGGTGGCCCCAGTTGTTTGAACAGGGATCTTCCTATGTGAAGTGCCCCTGCCGAGGGCCATTTGGCCTGTGGGGTCACAGGCAACGTTGCATAGTTAAATTCATTGGGTGTCTGTTTGTCCAGGCTCCTGTTCTCCGTTGTTTCCGATGCACCTCAGTGTCGAAAATCTGCTCTGTGCTTGAAAACGCTTGTCAAGGATCCGTCGTACTGGTTTTATCTGATTGCAACATTATGTAATTAATAGAAAATTTCAGCCTGGTCCTTGTGGCATTTATCTTGCTTTATTGGTAGCTAGACCTATAGAGGAATGTCCATGGCTAATGAAACAAATGAAGACCTGGATCTTGGTGAGGAGAAATCGGCTAAAAAGAGGCTGATTATCATCATCGCGATCGTCGCCCTGCTGCTGATGGGCGGCGGGCTCGCCGCCTATTTTCTGCTGTCCGCTGGGGACGAGACGACAGCGTCATCCGGTGAGGAGGGCAGTGAGAAGGAGCAGCAGGTGGCTGAAGACGCAGTGGAAAAAGGGCCTGCCCAATACCACGGCATGAATCCGGTGTTCGTGGTCACTCTGCCGGGCGATACCAGTCTGTTGCAGGTAGGTGTGAATGTCAGGGTGACCAGCGATCAGATGATTGAATTTCTCAAGCACAACGATCCCATGCTGCGTCATCATCTGCTCAATCTGCTGCAGGCCAAGGATGCCAATGCACTGAAAAAAAGGCAGGCCAAGGAGGCCTTGCAGACGGAGATGCTTACTGAAATCAACCGGGTGGTCAAAGAGCTTTCAGGTCCCGGGGAGGTGGATGCCCTCTATTTCACCAGCTTTGTGATGCAGTAAGACCATGAGTGCCAACGACCTGCTTTCGCAAGAAGAGATCGATGCCCTACTGCATGGTGTCGATAGTGGTGATGTGGGTGCCGAGGCTGATGTCGATATTGATGCGGGTGGCGTCAACTCATACGACTTCGCCAGCCAGGACCGCATCGTTCGAGGCCGTCTGCCTACTCTGGAGATGATCAACGAACGATTTGCCCGGGGTTTTCGTACCAGTCTTTTCAATATGCTGCGCCGCACCGCGGACATTTCGGTCTCCGGTATCCAGATGCAGAAGTTTTCTGAATTCGTGCATAGCCTGTTTGTGCCCACCAGTCTCAATATGATCAAAGTGACGCCCTTACGTGGCAAAGGGCTCTTCGTGATAGAGCCCAAGCTGGTATTCAGTGTGGTCGATAACTACTTTGGCGGCAGTGGTCGATTTCATACCAAGATCGAGGGGCGCGACTTCACGCCGACTGAAAATCGCGTCATCCAATTGTTGTTGGATTTGGCCTTTGCCGACATGCAGGAGGCCTGGAAGCCGGTTTTTCAGGTGCACTTCAAATATACCGGTTCGGAGGTCAATCCCCAATTTGCAAATATTGTCAGTCCCTCCGAGGTGGTTGTGGTTACCTCGTTTCATGTGGACCTGGAGAACGGTGGGGGTGACTTCCATATCTGTTATCCCTACTCGATGCTGGAGCCTATCCGTGAACTGCTGGATGCCGGGGTGCAGAGTGATCGGGGCGAGCGTGATGTACGTTGGGAAAAATCCCTGCGGGACGAGATTCTGAGTGCGGAGATTGAGCTTTCGAGCACCTTGGCTGAGGTGACGCTCAGTCTGGATGTCATCGCACGCTTAAAGGCGGGTGACATCATCCCAATCGATTTACCCGAAGAAGTGGAAGTTAATGCAGCGGATGTGCCCGTGTTTCGTGCCCGATTGGGTGCCTCGGATGGTAACTACTCATTGAAATTAACCGATTGGATCAAGCAGAGCCAGAATAACGGCCTGCATGAGTATCTAGAAATGAGTGACCAAACGGATGATCAGCTGAACAAAAAAACCCTGGGGGGTTAAGGTTATGAGTGAAACAGAGAATCAGACAGATCCGAATGAAGCGCTGGCTGATGAGTGGGCAGCGGCCCTGGATGAACAGGAAGAGGCAGAGGATGGAAGCCCTAAAGCGGCCAAGTTTGATGAACTGCAGGATGAGTCAGGCGGGGAGTCGGTCAATCTCGATGCCATTCTCGATGTGCCCATTACCATCTCCATGGAGATCGGCAGAACCAAGATCAATATCCGCAATCTGCTGCATTTGAATCAGGGCTCGGTGGTGGAATTGGACAGGCTCGCCGGTGAACCGATGGATGTACTGGTAAACGGCACCCTGATTGCCCAGGGGGAGGTGGTGGTGGTGAATGAGAAATTTGGCCTGCGGCTCACCGATATCATCAGTCCAGCCGAGCGGGTCAAGAGGCTGGGTTGATGCGTATCTCCGCCGCCATCATCGGCTGCTGCTACACTACCCTGCTGGCGGCGGAGCCAACCGGGAAGGAGCTCGCTCCACTCGGTATCCAGAGTCTGCTGGAGACGGCTGGAGGCCTGGCGCTTATTCTGCTGCTGATCATCGGCGGGGCTTGGCTGTTCAAGCGTCTTGGACGTTTGCCCATGGCGGGCAGGGGGCTGGTCACGGTTTTGGGTGGGGTCTCCGTAGGACCCAGGGAGCGGGTAATTCTGCTCAAGGTGGATGATGCCCGGCTGGTGGTGGGAGTCGCGCCCGGCCAGGTACGTACCTTGCACGTGATGGATCCAGCTGAGCCCGACGAGGCCAGCTTTGAGGCCCGGCTGGCCGATGCCAAGGACGCTGGGGTAACGGAGGCATGAAATCCCTACTGCTGCTGGCACTGTTCCTCTTCACCGCGGTGGCCCATTCAGCCCCGGGGGTGGACGCCTTCAGCGTAACCACCGACGCGGATGGCGGGCAGACCTATACCCTCACCATCCAGGTCCTCTTTTTCATGACTGCCCTGACGCTGCTGCCCGCGGCGTTGATGATGATGACCTCCTTTGCCCGCATCATCATCGTACTGGCCATCCTGCGTCAGGCGCTGGGTACCCAGAGTACCCCGAACAACCAGATCCTGATCGGCCTGGCCCTGTTTCTCACCCTGTTCATCATGATGCCGGTAATCAATGAGGTAAACGAGGTGGCGCTGCAGCCCTATCTGGCGGAACAGTTGGACACGGTGCAGGCATTGCAGGCGGCGGCCGGGCCGGTGCGGGAGTTTATGCTGGCCCAGACCCGGGAGGACGATCTGGCCCTGTTCGCCCGCATCGGTGATTTCGGCGAACTGAACGGGCCGGAGGATGCCCCGTTCTCCCTGCTGTTGCCCGCCTTTGCCACCAGCGAGCTGAAGACCGGTTTTCAGATCGGTTTCCTGCTGTTTATCCCATTTCTGATCATCGATGTGGTGGTGGCCAGTGTCCTGATGTCGATGGGCATGATGATGCTCTCGCCCATGATTATCTCGCTGCCCTTCAAGATCATGCTGTTTGTCCTGATCGATGGCTGGGCCCTGGTATTCGGCACCCTGGCCTCGAGTTTTCAGGTCTAGCAACAGGAGAGTTCAATGGATCCGGATACCGTGATGAATATCGGCCAACAGACCCTCGAGGTGATCGGCATGCTCACCGGCCTGGTACTGCTGCCGGCCCTGGCGGTGGGCTTGGTGATCGCCATGTTTCAGGCCGCCACCCAGATCAACGAAATGACCCTGACCTTCATTCCCAAACTGGCGGTGGTCGGTCTGGTACTGATGCTGGCCGGCCACTGGATGTTGCGGGTGCTGATGACCTTTTCCATCAACCTGATCGAGAGCATCCCGGAGTTGATCCAATAGTCTTTTCAGCTGCCTGTGAGGTCGTGCGCCACGGCTGCATACCCGCCAGGGAGGGCGGGACTCTTTTATGGAAGCTCTGATTAAAGCCATCCTTGGCTTTATCAGAGCACGGAAACGAAAAATGCGATGTAACCAGGTTTTATATGTCCTTTAGCGAAGCACAACTCAACGCCTGGTTGGCCGCCTATCTCTGGCCTCTGATGCGGGTCGGCGCGATGCTGCTGGCCGCGCCGGTGTTCAATTCCCGGCAACTGCCGGTCAAGATACGGCTACTGCTGACTTTGCTGATCACCTGGATCATCGCCATATCATTACCGCGGCAGCCATCCGTCGATCTACTCAGTCATGCGGGGTTCGTCATCCTGCTGCAGCAGCTCCTCATCGGCGTGATCATGGGGTTTATCCTGCAGATGGTCTTTGCTGCGCTGGTGCTGGGCGGGCAGGTGATCGCCTACAGCATGGGACTGGGTTTTGCCTCCATGGTCGATCCGCAAAATGGAGTACAGGTGCCGGTGGTGGCCCAGTACTATCTGATTCTCGCCACCCTGCTGTTTCTCACCTTCAATGGCCACCTGCTGCTGATTGAATTAGTGGCTGACAGCTTTCATACCCTGCCGGTCGCCGTGGATGGCATTACCCGCAATGATCTGCGCGAGGTGGTTGCCTGGGGCAGCCGCATGTTTGCCGGGGGCCTGCTGATTGCCCTGCCGATCATGGGCGCCATGCTGATGGTCAATATGGGGATGGGCGTGGTGATGCGTGCGGCGCCTCAGCTCAATATTTTTTCGGTGGGTTTTCCCATCACCATGCTGATGGGGTTCGCCCTGATCTGGGTTACCCTACCCAATGTCCTTTCCGTATTCAATGAGTTGCTGGAAGAGGCCTTCCAGCTGATCATGCAGACCCTCCGGGTCACGAGGTGAGCCATGGCTGACAATCAAGACGGCCAGGAGAAAACAGAACAGCCCTCGGCGAAACGGCTCGATGATGCTAAACGCAAGGGGCAGGTACCTCGTTCCCGGGAACTCAATACCATGGCCATCACCCTGATCGGCGTGGTGACGCTGGTGGTGATGAGTGGCCGGTTGGGCGATAGCCTGAAGGCCATGATGACCCATGGCTTTACCCTCGAGCGTCGGGAGATCTTTGATGTCAATACCCTCTTCATTCATCTGGGGGAGGCGGTACGGGTTGCCTTTCTTGCGCTGTCACCCTTCTTCCTGATGATGATTGTGGTGGCCATCGCCAGCTCCATTGCCCTGGGTGGCTTCTCCATCAGTGCCGAGGCGTTGACACCTAAACTCAGCAAGTTGAGCCCGCTCAAGGGATTGAAACGGACCTTTTCCGCCAAGGGTCTGGTGGAGTTGTTTAAGGCAATGGCCAAGTTTGTGCTCATCGGTGGTACCACTGCCTTGTTGATCTGGCATACCCTGAGTGATTACCTGTTACTGCATGAGATGGATCTGCAGCAGGCCGCCGACCATTTGGGTGGTCTCATCGGCTGGTCGGTGATTCTCATCTCCTCCATGCTGGTACTGGTGGCCGCCATCGATGTGCCGTTTCAGCTCTGGGAGCACAAGCGCCAGTTGAAGATGACCCGCCAGGAGCTGCGGGACGAGATGAAGGAGACAGACGGGCGGCCCGAGGTCAAGGGGCGTATCCGCCAACTGCAGCGTGAGATGGCCCAACGGCGCATGATGGATGAGGTGCCCAAGGCCGACGTGATCGTCACCAACCCCAGCCACTATGCGGTCGCCCTGCGCTATGACCAGGAGAAGATGGTGGCTCCCAAGCTGGTGGCCAAAGGCGCCGATCTGCTTGCCCTGAATATACGTCGTGTAGGTGACGAGGCCGCGGTGCCTGTGGTGGAGTCACCCATGCTGGCCCGCGCGATCTATTTCCATACCGAACTGGACGAATCCATTCCCGCCGGTCTCTACCTCGCGGTGGCCAAGCTGCTGGCCTATGTCTTCCAACTCAAGGTCTACAGCATCGATGGGGGTGACATTCCTGAAGTGCCCGACGATCTGCCGGTGCCGGAGGAGTACAGACATGACTGAGTATGGTTGGCAACCGCGAGGAGACCAGGATCAGCAAAATTTCTCGCTTAAAAAGGTCTCGGCCTCCTTGGCAGTTTGGTGGTTAAAGGGTAGGGCACGATAATATGGATACGACCGCGATATTAACCAGCGTCAAACAGGTAGGCGCCAAAGGCATAGGGGCGCCGCTGGTACTGCTGATGCTGCTGTCGATGGTGGTGATCCCGCTGCCGCCGATCATGTTGGATCTGTTCTTCACCTTCAATATTGCCCTCTCGCTGGTGGTGATGTTGGTGGTGATCTACACCCTGCGTCCCCTCGACTTTTCGGTCTTTCCCAGCCTATTATTGATCGCTACCTTGCTGCGCCTCGCCTTGAATGTCGCCTCCACCCGCATCGTGCTGCTGGAGGGACATACCGGCGGCGATGCGGCGGGCAAGGTGATCGAGGCCTTCGGTGCCTTCGTTATCGGTGGTAACTATGCCGTTGGCCTGATTGTGTTCCTGATTCTGGTGATCATCAATTTCGTGGTGGTGACCAAGGGTGCGGGCCGGGTCTCCGAGGTGAGTGCCCGATTCACCCTGGATGCCATGCCCGGTAAGCAGATGGCCATAGACGCCGATCTCAACTCGGGGCTGATCGATCAGGACGAGGCCAGGACCCGACGGGAGGATGTGGCGAAGGAGGCCGATTTCTACGGAGCTATGGACGGTGCCAGCAAATTCGTGCGGGGGGATGCGGTGGCGGGCATCCTGATACTGTTTATCAATATCATCGGTGGTCTGGGCATAGGTATGGCCCAGCACGACCTCGACTTCTCCACCGCGCTGCAGAACTATGTACTGCTCACCATCGGGGATGGCCTGGTGGCACAGATTCCATCCCTGTTGCTCTCCACCTCGGCGGCGATCATCGTCACCCGGGTGGCCAGCAGCCAGGATGTGGGCGGGCAGATCGTCAACCAGCTATTCAACAGTCCCAAGTCGCTGGCCGTGGCCGCCGCGGTATTGTTTCTCATGGGGGTCATACCGGGTATGCCCAATTTCGCCTTTCTTACCCTGGCGGCGGCCGCGGCTGGAGGGGCCTGGCTGATCTGGCAGCGGCAGCGGGAACCCGCCGTCACGGAGCCAGTGATGGAGGCGCCTGCGGAGACTCCCGAACAGCGGGAATTGACCTGGGACGATGTGCAGCCGGTGGATCTGATCGGCCTGGAGGTGGGTTATCGGTTGATCCCGCTGGTGGACCGCAATCAGGGTGGGCAGCTGATGAACCGGATCAAAGGGGTCAGACGCAAGCTCTCACAGGAACTCGGTTTTCTGGTTCCCTCGGTGCATATCCGGGATAACCTGGATCTTTCGCCCAATAGCTACCGGATCAACCTCAATGGGGTGACGGTGGTGGAGGCGGAGATCTTCCCCGACCGGGAGCTGGCGATCAATCCAGGGCAGGTTTTTGGCGAGCTGCAGGGTTCGCCAACCAAGGATCCCACCTTTGGCCTGGAAGCGGTCTGGATCGACCCCGAGCAGAAGGATCACGCACAGACCCTGGGTTATACCGTGGTGGATGCCAGTACGGTGGTGGCGACCCATTTGAGCGAAATCCTGCACAACCAGGCCCATGAGTTGCTGGGGCATGACGAAACCCAGCAGCTGTTCGATTCGTTGGCCAAGAGTTCACCCAAGCTGGTGGAAGATCTGGTACCCAAAACCCTGCCATTGAGCGTGGTGACAAAGATCCTACAGAACCTGTTGGCGGAGCATATTCCGGTACGGGATATCCGTACGATTGCCGAAACCTTGGCGGAGCAGGCCTCCAGGAGTCAAGACCCTGGCGTTTTGACGGCGGCGGCCAGAGTTGCGCTGGCACGGGGGATAGTTCAGCAACTTATTGGTTCTAATGAAGAAATTCCAGTGGCGGTACTTGATCCAGCATTGGAACAAATATTGCAGCAATCCTTGCAGGCCTCGGAGGAGGGGCATGCTGGCTTCGAACCGGGGCTGGCGGAGAGGCTGCAAAAGGCTTTGGCGGAGACCGCCGCCACCTTGGAGGCACAGGGGCAGGAGAGTGTGCTGCTGGTGGCAGCACCGATACGGCCCTGGATGGCGAGGTTTGCCAAACATGCGGCAGCAGGCATGCACATCCTCTCCTATAACGAAGTACCTGACAATCGCCGCATCAGGGTGATATCGACAATCGGTAACGCCAATGTGGAGAACAAACCAGAAGGCTGATGGAAAAGCGGTAGACAGACCAGATACCGCGATCCGTAAGCTCGACCTGGAGGATTGCGGAAATGAAGATAAAACGAATTTTTGCCTCTGACATGCGCCAAGCCCTGCGACAAGTGCGTGAAGCACTGGGACCGGAGGCCGTCATTCTCTCCAACAAAAGCGTGGAGGGAGGCGTTGAGCTGGTGGCCGCCATGGATTACGACGCAGAGGCCTTCGCCTCTTCTGAACCGAGATCTTCAGGGCAAACGCCATCCAATAAGCAGTCACTGCATGCGGAACAGCCAGCAACCTCCCGTCTTCAGCCAGCTAGAGTAACTTCTGCCCAGGAATCTGATCGCCGTCAAAATGTACCCAACCTAGCCAAACCGATTCGATTTGACGACCGGTGCTCTCGAACAACCGTCAAACAGTCGAGTGTCCAGTGGAGCCAGGATCCCCTGCTGCAGGAGATGCGTCAGGAGATGCAGGCCCTGCGTCGCATGATGGAGAATGAACTCTCCGAACTGACCTGGCGCGATCTGGGGCAACGCCGGCCCCAGACCCAGGAGTTGATCCGCCGCCTGATGGGCCTGGGTCTCGCTGCCGGGCTTTGCCGTGATCTGGCGAGTCGGGTAGAGGATGCCGAGTCGCCTGAAAAGGCCTGGCGGCAGGCCCTGTTCCATCTGATTGGTGAGATCCCGATCATACAGGATGAATTGCTGGATCAGGGTGGGGTGCTGGCACTGGTTGGTCCCACGGGTGTGGGCAAGACCACCACCATCGCCAAGTTGGCTGCCCGCTATTGTCTGCATCATGGCAATAAACATCTGGCATTGGTCACTACCGACAGCTATCGGATTGGCGCGCATGAGCAACTGCACAATTATGGCCGCATCCTGGATGTGCCCGTCCGTACCGCCTCTACCCCAGAGGAGTTGAGCGCCGCGCTGCACGGTTTTTCCGAAAAACGCCTGGTTCTTATCGATACCGCCGGTATGGGACAGCGGGACCTGCAACTCACCGAAAGACTCAGCCTGCTCAGCAGTGGCAACCACCCGGTTAAAACCCTATTGACCCTTGCCGCCACTACGCAACGTACCGCTATCGCGCATGCCATCCGCTCCTTCAGCGTGTCCAGACCCATTGGTGCGGTACTGACCAACATGGATGAAACCGCCTCCCTCGGTGGAGTCATCTCTCCGTTGATCGAAGCCGGACTGCCATTGGCCTTTGTCACCGATGGCCAGCGGGTGCCGGAGGATCTGCACATCGCCAGGGCCGATGCCCTGGTCAATCAGGCGTTAGAACTGGCGAAGACGATAGATGCCATGCCTGACGAAGACTATCTGGCGCTGGCGTTTGGAGGAGTGGGTGAATATGCACATGTCTGAACAGATAGAAGATCAGGCTACCGGACTAAGACGCATGATCAAACCCGAGCCTGTCAGGGTGATTGCGGTTACCGGTGGTAAGGGCGGGGTCGGTAAAACCAATGTTTCAGTTAACCTGGGGGTCGCTCTGGCTGAACTGGGGCGGCGGGTGATGTTGCTGGATGCTGACCTGGGTCTGGCCAATATCGATGTCCTGCTGGGCATGCATGCCAAGTACAACCTCTCACATGTGATGAACGGCGAGTGCTCCCTGGAAGAGATCATAATAACGGGACCCAATGGCATGAAGGTGGTACCAGGGGCATCCGGTCTGCAACAGATGGCGGAGCTGAGTCAGGCGGAGCATGCGGGACTGATTCATGCCTTCAGCGAGTTGGCCAACGATGTGGATGTGTTACTGATCGATACCGCGGCGGGTATCTCTGACCTGGTGGTGAGTTTCAGTCGGGCGGCGCAGGAGCAGATCGTGGTGGTCTGCGATGAGCCCGCCTCCATCACCGATGCCTACGCAATCATCAAACTGCTCAACCGGGAACACGGGGTCAGCCGCTTTCGCATCCTCGCCAACATGGTGAAAAGTGTGCAGGAGGGCAGGGACCTGTTTAACAAGATGTGCCGGGTTACCGATCAGTATCTGGATGTGATGCTCTGTTATATGGGAAGTCTTCCATACGACGAGCAACTGCGTAAGGCGGTGAAGAGCCAACGTCCGGTGGTAGAGGCCTACCCGCGCTCGCGAGTGACACAGGCATTCAAGAATTTAGCGAAGAAGACCGATAACTGGCCAGTATCCGTGGGGGTTAGCGGAGATCTGCAGTTCTTCGTTGAGCGACTAATTCAGTTTTCGAGCCAATACAGGGAGATATGACGGTGAACGGTTTAGGGACATACGCCGCCATGCAGAAACAACAAAGGGCCAATGATCTGGTGAATCAGCATGCTGGTCTGGTAAAGCGCATTGCTTACCATCTGATGAACCGACTACCTCCTAACGTTCAGGCGGATGATCTTATCCAGGCGGGCATGCTGGGGCTGCTTGAGGCCAGCCGTAACTATGACCCGACACAGGGGGCCAGTTTCGAGACCTACGCGGGTATCCGCATCCGCGGTTCAATGCTGGATGAGATCCGCCGTAGCGATTGGACGCCCCGCTCAGTGCATCGCAAGGCCAGAATGGTGTCGGATGCGATGCGGGCAATTGAAAACAGCGAAGGTCGCGACGCCCGTGATGTGGAAGTGGCGGGAGTTTTGGGGATGTCCCTGGCGGAATACCACCATATTCTGCAGGATTCCACCGGCTGCCGCATCTTCAGCCTGGATGAGCTGAATGCCATAGGTGAGGGACTGCCTGAACTTGGCGAAAAGATCTCCGATACCCCTTTCGAGGGCTTGCAGAAGGACTCGTTCAAACAGGCCCTGGTCGATGCGATTGCCGGACTACCTGAACGGGAGCGACTGGTAGTGGCCATGTATTACGACGACGAGATGAATCTGCGCGAAATCGGTCATGTGTTGGGTGTGAGTGAATCCCGAGTCTGTCAGATCCACAGCCAGGCGACACTGCGTCTGCGGTCCCGACTGACGGAATGGCTGTCGTTGGTAAAGGAAGAGAGCTACTGACGCTGGTTTAATCAGACTTGATTGGAAATTTAGCACTGGCGGCACAGAGATTGGAGGTTGCCTTGGATAAAAATATGAAGATTCTCATCGTGGACGATTTCTCCACCATGAGACGGATTATTAAAAATCTGTTGCGGGATTTAGGTTTTACCAATACCCATGAAGCGGATGATGGGACCACGGCACTGCCAATGCTGCAGAGTGGGAAATACGATTTTCTGGTTTCGGACTGGAACATGCCGGGGATGACCGGAATCGACCTGCTGAAAGCGGTTCGGGCCGATGCAAAACTGGCCGTCCTGCCGGTACTACTGGTCACTGCCGAATCAAAGCGGGAACAGATCATCGAGGCGGCCCAGGCGGGCGTCAACGGTTATGTGGTCAAGCCATTCACCGCGGGAACCCTGGAGGAGAAGATTAAGAAGATCTTTGAGCGTGTCGATGGCTGACAGATCAAAGGAAGGGGAGAGTCTGAATGCCCGCTAGTCAGACAGATCATGCAATACGACTGGAGAAGGCGCAGGCCCTGGTAGCGGCCTTGCAGGCGGGAGAGGGGGCCAATGCAGAGTCCCTTATCTCCGATCTATCAATACTAAAAGAAAACGATCTATTCCTCGAGGTCGGTCGTTTGACTCGGGAATTGCACGAAGCGATTAACGGTTTCATGCTCGATGCTCGCATAACCGATATGACCGCCATCGAGATACCGGATGCCAAGGAACGACTCAATTATGTCATCACCATGACCCAGCAGTCAGCTGATCGTACCCTCACGGCCGTGGAACAGAGTCTGCCCCTGGTGGAGGGCATGGAGAAAAATTCCGCACAACTGTTACAGGAGTGGGACAGGTTTCGTGCCCGCTTGTTGAAAAAAGATGATTTCAGGGATTTGAGTGATTCGCTGGTCAGTTTCTTTGATCAGACTCAACGAGATTCGGTCTCCCTACACAGCAATCTATCTGAAGTATTGATGGCTCAGGATTTTCAGGACCTCACGGGACAGATTATCGGTAAAGTCATTCATCTGGTGCAGGATGTCGAAGAGAAATTGGTGATGCTGGTACGTATAACCGGTGGCAAGCTGGATGAGGACAAAAAAGATCGTAAAGACCCGAGCCAGTTGGAGGGGCCGGCGATTCCAACTGTTGATCAAGGGGATCAGGTAACCAATCAGGATGATGTAGATGATCTGTTGTCCAGTCTGGGATTTTAGATATCCAGGGTGCGGTCGATAAAAACTTCACATTTTCTTCCGTCAATATTAAAGGATAGGGCCCGGAGTATTAGATGAGCATCGATGCCAATGATGAGATCCTGCAGGATTTTCTGATCGAGGCGGGCGAGATACTCGAACAACTGAGTGAGCAACTGGTCGATCTGGAACAACAGCCGGGTGACTATGATCTGCTGAATGCGGTATTCCGTGGTTTCCATACCATAAAGGGCGGTGCTGGATTTCTGGCAATCGACGCATTGGTGGAGGTCTGTCATCAGGCAGAGGATGTTTTCAATGTTCTACGTCAGGGGCAACGCTCGGTCAGCCCCGATCTGATGGATGCGATATTAGAAGTACTCGATGTCGTTAACGCCATGTTTGATGAGGTCCGGCAGGGTGTGATGCCGGATAGGGCCGATCAGGATCTGATTAAGCGCTTGAATGGTTTTGCGGTACCAGCCGATAGTGCGGCTGAGGCGGCTGTGGAAGCACCTGATATGGAGACGGACGATGAAGCATCGCAATCTCCACCCGAGGTCGTAGCCCCCGCTGCG
>JBDLIF010000019.1:0-16703 GCA_039714955.1 Pseudomonadota bacterium
TCCAACGGGGCCTGGCGCCACTTCACACACTCGCCAGTCAGATTTCCAGCAGGGACCAGGGCAACCTGGAACCTCTCGCCAGCCAGGGTGTACCGGCAGAGGTTTCCGTGATGGTCGCGGAGATCAATGCCCTTTTCTGCCGTCTCAAGGCGACACTGGAGCGGTTCAGCCGTTTCACCGCCAATGTTTCCCACGAGCTGCGCACGCCGATCAGCGGGATCATTACCCATGCCCATCTGGCCTTGAACAGCCAACAGGAGACAGCCCGCCGGAAGTCACTCTCCAATGTGATAAAGGGCTCAAAAAGGCTCAATCACACCCTGGACCAACTACTGACCCTTGCGCGCATCGATCCGGACCAGCTGCGCGACAGCTTCAGCCAGGTGGATCTTCGCTCAACCGCCATTGAGGTCATTTCCGAATGTTCACCCGCCGCCCTGAAAAAAAATCTTGAGCTGGAACTGCTCGGAGATGGCCCGAGCTTTATTCAGGGAAACGAAGAACTCACCAGCATCCTGCTGCGCAATCTGATCGGCAATGCAATCAATGCCACACCCAGCGGGGGGCATATTAGCGTCAGCCTTGACCTGACACCTCAAGGTCCCTTGCTGCAGGTTGAAGATACAGGCCCCGGGGTTCCTGAAGCAGAACGCAACCGGATCTTCGAGCGTTTTTACCGGCTGCCCGAATCTCCCGCTCAAGGCTCAGGCCTGGGATTATCGATTGTCCAGACCATTGTAACGATTCATGCGGGAAGCATATCCTTAACCCCCCGTGAGCAGGGTTCCGGACTGCGGGTCTCCATTCAATACCCTGCACAATATTAACCCGGTTCTTCGATGCTAAGGCGAGGAATTCTGACAGTAAACGTAGCGCCACCCCGTGGGTTGCTTGTCGCCTGTATCTCGCCACCATGACCTTCGATGATCTCTTTACAGATTGCCAGCCCCAACCCGGTACCACCCGCGCCTGTCCTTGTCTTGCTGGACTGCACGAACTGATCGAATACCGACTCCAGCTCATCGTCCGGTATTCCCATCCCTTCGTCCGATACCGCAATCGAAAGCGCAGGAAGGGTTCCGGTATCCACGCTACGCCGTCCAACCGGCAACTCCGCCTCGCCATAAAAAATGGAGATGATCTTACCCTCCGGAGAGAACTTGATGGCGTTTGAGAGAAGATTGCGCATGACCTGAAGCATTTTTTGATAATCAAACCAGGCGCTGGTATCAACTTTGGCAGGCTCAACCAGCAGCTTCAAGGACTTATTGTTCAGCAGCTCCTGGAGTTCCACCCGTTCCGACTCGACTACAGGGACAAAATCCTGTTTCTTCATCTCAAACTCCATGCGTCCCGCTTCAAGTTTAGAGAGGTCAAGTAAGTCATTGAGCAGTAACAACAACCGGCCACCACTCTCATTGATATGGGAAAAATAGTTCAACAACTTCTCCTTGCCGGCGCTGTCGACCTTGTTCATGCCGATCTCCGAAAAACCGAGGATCGCGTGCATGGGAGTACGCAACTCGTGGGACATGTTGGCAAGGAAGCTGCTCTTTGCCTGATTGGCCTCTTCAGCCTCCGCTCGCGCTGTCTTCAACTGCTCTTCCGCCCGCTTACGTTCGGTAATGTCTGAGTAGGCCCCAAGGATACCAATCACCTCTCCACTCGTATCCCGCAGGGGAATTTTATTGGTCAGCAGCCATATCCTGTCGCCCTGCGGCGTGGTTTGCGGCTCTTCATAGTCGAGTTTGGCCTGCTGACTCTCCATCACCAGCCTGTCATCCGCCCGATAGAGTTCCGCCTGGTCATGCCAGACCATGTCGAAGTCACTGAGACCAAGCAATTCATCGGGCTCATCGAGTCCGGCGTCCCCGGCAAACAGGCGATTACAGCCAAGATAGCTCGAATGACGGTCTTTCCAGAACACCCGAACCGGGATAGTGTCCAGGACTAATTGCAGCCTTTGACGCGCCTCTTCCGCTTCATTTTTTGCAATGGTTATGTCATTGGTCCGCTCCACAACCATCCCCTCCAGCAGCGTGCTTTGCCGCTTAGACTCTTTAATCCTCGTCTGTAGCGTTAGGTTTTTCGATCGGGTTCGGGCACCAACCACGACCATTGAAACCACCAGGATAGCAAGCAACACAAGAGAGAAAAGGAACCACCTGGAGGTCAGATAGCCATCCTTGCTTGGTGCATGAACCGCCCCCAGATAAAATCGAGTCCCAGGCACGGGTAGCTTGATGAAAGAGTCAGATCGATCAGAGGCCAGCCGTGGGTGGTATCCAATCTGCTCTTCATCTGGTTTTGGCTGAGATATGCTTTCATCATGAGAATAATTCAAGATGCTACCGCTATCCCCAGACAGCAGTACAAGGGGTTGCGTCTCCCCGCCGTTCAGCGACACCAATTTCTGAAACACCACCTGGTGATTGATCTCCGCCAGGATGCTTCCCAGCTTTTTCCCTTTATAGTGATAAGGTGCGTAGAGAATCATGTGCTCATGTTCTTCGCTTTGGAACAATTTGAGTCCCACCTCCCCTGAGGCACGGCGCCACTCCTCCAGCCAGGGCTCTTTCAGACCACGGCTCAAACCGACATCGACCAGACTTTCTCCCTGGTCATCCATGAACAACAGACGCAGATAGATGGGAGCGGCGCCTATCTCTTTACTCTCGGCCATCTCCTGAAATCTTTTTCGCATGGTGAGGAGGCTGGCCCGCAGCCCGTACTGCATCGACATGCCCAACGCCTTGTTGGAGAAAAAGGTCGAGAGTGCCCGATCCTTGGTTAGCGCTAGGATGTCGGACTTACGCTCAGAATAGAAATAGCCGAGGGCGGATGCCCGCTTCTCCAAATTGAACCCAAGTTCATGATCGGCCGCCTCACGCAGGTTCTGCTGGGACAGGTAAGTCGTTCCCAACAGCAACAGCATGTAGGCCACCAGCAGCGGGGATGCCGCATAAACAAAGAAGCTGGACAGGCTGGAATAGAAATTCCGTTTTGTCCCGTTATCAGACATCAATCTTTAAAAAATTCCGCGTAGTAAAGAAATACGGCTGGATAGTACTCTTCCACCATTTTTTTATAGCTTCCATCCTTCCATATGTTTGCCAGATAGCGGTTAAAGGCCTCTCGCAGTTGGGGGGAATTCTTGCGAAAACCGACGCCCATCACCTGATTGGTGGAGATGGGACCAATCACCTTCAACTGTCCTGGCCACTTCTCCAGCGCGATCAACGCATCGGGTACATCGAGCAGAGTGGATTCCGCCTCCAGATTGAGAATGGCGGGGGCCATCTCATTGAGTTTGAGCTTCTGTTGGGGTAAACGTACCTCCGCTCTGGTCTCTGACATGCGATACAGGGCTGGGTCGAGACAGGTACTTTCCAAGGCCAGTACACTGTGACCATTCAGTGAATTCTTGACCTTCATAATATCGTTTTCAAGTGAACCGGAGGGCGTGATCGGCAGCAGATTGGATTCGGCCCTGGCGATCAACCAGACCGATGAGGGAAAGGTCGGCTTGGAAAAATCGACCACATCCTGACGCCAGGGAAGCACTGTCATGCCATTTGCAATCAGATCCCCTTTGACCGGGGCCTCATCCAGCCACTCGGCACCCTGCTCCCCCCGGCGTGCATGGCGACCGGTAAGATCACCAAAGACCTGGGACCAACTCGTCTCGACAAACTGATAGCGAACCCCCAGATGGGCCGCAAAACCCTGCATCAGCTCCACATCCAGACCGTCCCCGCTACCGGTTACGAAATTGGCGTAGGGAATTCCCAGATGCCGCAATACCCCCGATTCCAACACCTGCGGCAGATCCTGGGCATGACTGTTCAGGGGAAGACCCAGAACAATCAACAGCATAAACGACAGGCTCCAGGGGCGAGTACCGAGTAACGACATGGAGATCTCCTCTTATATATAGAATAGGATGGACAGTTGAAAAAGTAATTCAACTCATCGGCATCCTATAGGCAAACTTAAACCGTTGTGCGGGTCGTATCTAGTACTCCGTCAACATAGGATTGATGGATACATTGAGTCCAACCTCGGACGGCTTTAGTGAGCGTAACTTCAGTATCATCAACTGGATCAAAAACAAGCATAATGTGAACTATAAAACAGGCTTCTTGTGTAGCCTAGTGAAAGCAGTTGCCTGAACCGATCCTTCAGTTTAACTTAGGGTCGTATCCTTATCATTGATGATCATCTATGTATACCCAGTGTCCCCACTGCCTCACCCTGTTCCGCATCAACAGTGAGCAACTGAAAACCGCCTCGGGCAAGGTGCGGTGCTGTCAGTGCGACCAGACGTTCAACGCCCTGAATAATCTGCGGGAAAGTCCTGCTCGCATCCAATCCCCGCACCCGGCAACTCCGGCTGAAACAGCGGCTGCCGAGCATGCGGCAGCGTTACCAGGAGTGGAGGCGCCTGGAGCAGACACCTCCCATCTGGCATCAGCTCCAACCAAGGATAGCGTCTTAACTGCCGGGAAGACCGACAGCGAACTTATCGAGGACTCTGAAAACCCCTTGATTCTTGAACAGAACGACGGCCTGGAGACGGAACCTGACTATTTTACTGGCAGCGAATCCCAAATGTCCGAACTGCTGGACAAGAACTCGTCCAGCTTGCTCTCTTCAAAGGATGACGCGAAGGACGTCAACGATAGACCTCCGTCAGCAGCTTACCCATCTGATAAGATGTTCGAAAAAGAACCAGCCAACTATACCGGTATCGCATGGGGCATGGCCAGCCTGCTACTCTTCTGCCTGTTTGCCGTACAACTGATCTGGCACAACCGCGACCTGGTCATCCAATATCCAGTGGGTCAACAGCTGCTCACCCAGATGAGTGAGATTACCGGACTCGACCTGCCACAACGCCGGGACACCAGTAAAATCACCATTGAGCACCGGGATCTGCGGATCCACCCTGACAAACCCAATGTGCTTATCATGCAGTTGAATATGATCAATCGGGCTGCATTCGATCAACCCTTACCCAGGCTGCGTCTCAGCCTCTTCGATAAAAGAGAAAAGCTCATCAACGAACGGACCTTCAAACCAACGGAATACCTACCCGGTTATACCCAGCGAGATGGACTGATGCACAGTTCAGAACCCGTTAACATAACCCTGGAACTGATGGATCCCGGCAAGGATGTAACCGGCTTTAAATTTGAATTTTTGTAACCCCTTGATACAGAAGGATCGTTTCGCCTGTAATTGGGTAAAAGCAAGCTTCAGGCACAAATTAATCGGCAGATTGTCTTTGATCCCCCCCACTTTTAGCGGTAGTATTTGTAGCCTTTCCCCCGATAAAAAAGCAGAACCTTTTCATGGTCAGACCGGATGCAGATAGGACCCTACAAACTGCAAAACAATCTGGTCCTGGCGCCCATGGCGGGTGTTACTGACAGGCCATTCCGCCAACTTTGCCGAGAGTTGGGTGCCGGTTTGGCCGTCTCGGAAATGGTCTCCGCCAACTCCGCGCTCTGGGGCAATCGAAAAACCATTCGTCGGCTCGATCATGCTGGGGAGCAGGGCCCCATCTCGGTGCAGATCCTGGGCTCCGACCCAGGGTTGATGGCGGATGCCGCCAGAGCCAATGTGGATATGGGTGCCCAGATCATCGATATCAATATGGGTTGTCCCGCCAAAAAGGTCTGCAAGGTGGCGGCTGGTTCGGCCCTGCTGCAGGATGAAAGACGGGTGGCAAGAATTTTAGCTTCGGTGGTCAGAGCGGTTGAGGTACCCGTCACCCTCAAGATCCGCACAGGCTGGGATCCGCAAAATCGCAACGGTGTGCGGATAGGCCGTATTGCCGAAGAGATAGGGGTCCAGGCCCTGGCTATACATGGCCGCACCCGGGCCTGTAAATTTTCGGGGGATGCCGAATATGCGACCATCAGCAGAATAAAACGGGCGGTCAAGATACCCGTGATCGCAAACGGTGATATAAGATCACCGGAAAAGGCCCGGCAGGTGCTGGATATCACCGGTGCCGATGGCCTCATGATCGGGCGCGCGGCCCAGGGCAGACCCTGGATCTTCCGTGAGATCGAGCATTTTTTAAACACCGGAGAGAAGTTGTCTGAACCCTCCATCGAATGGGTCAAAACAGTACTGTTGGGACATCTGCGGCAACTCTACGACTTCTATGGTGAGTACCAGGGTGTGCGTATCGCCCGTAAACATATCGCCTGGTACAGCAAGGGGCACCCGGATGGTGCGGAGTTTCGCAACAAGATTAACAGTTCGGAAACAGCTGATGCCCAGCGGCGGCAGATCCAGCGTTTTTTCGAACGCCAGGTTAACCGAGGGGGGTTAGCGGCATGAACATGGAAGCAGGGGTATTTAACGAAGAGGGTGCAGGCACTCTGACCGTCATCCACAGTAAAAAAACCGAACCGCTGCGTCAGTGTGTTCAGGACGCGATGCGACGTTACTTCAACCATCTCGATGGGCATGGCGCGAGCAATCTCTATCGACTGGTGATGACCGAGGTGGAAGCCCCACTACTGGAGAGCGTGATGCAATATAGCGGCGGCAACCAGACCCGCGCGGCAACCCTGCTCGGCATCAGCCGCAGCACCCTGCGTAAGAAGCTCTCCCAATACGGACTGGACTGAGGGAGTCGTACTATCCTGTACCCATTCGGTACTCCGCCAAGTCAAAGGTCTCCTTCTTATCGGAAATCAACCACCTGATTTTCAACCACTTATTCATCAGCAACGGATTTTACAATCATGTCATCGATTACCCGCGCCTTGATAAGCGTTTCAGACAAGACCGGCATCGTGGAATTTGCCCGCGGCCTGGCCGAAAAAAACATCGAAATCCTCTCCACCGGCGGCACCGCGAAGCTGCTGACCGAGAATAACATCCCGGTGATGGAGGTCTCCGAATATACCGGTTTTCCGGAGATGATGGATGGCCGGGTCAAGACCCTGCATCCGAAGATTCACGGCGGAATCCTGGGCCGTCGCGGTACCGATGACGGCGTGATGAAACAAAACGGCATCGGCCCCATCGACCTGATCGTAGTCAACCTCTATCCATTCGAGCAGACCGTAGCCAAGCCGGACTGCGACCTGCCCAGGGCGATAGAAAACATCGATATCGGTGGCCCCACCATGCTGAGGGCCGCGGCCAAGAACCATAAGGATGTCACCGTGGTGGTAGATGCTGCCGACTACGACAGGGTATTGGAGGAGATGGGAGGCAATAATGGAGCCGTATCGGATGCCACCCGCTTCGACCTCGCCGTGAAGACCTTCGAACATACCGCTCGCTACGACGCTGCGATTGCCAACTACCTGGGCGCCCGACTGGGTGAACAGGTCAGTGATTTCCCACGTACCCTCTCCATGCAGTTCTCTCAGGTACAGACCATGCGCTATGGGGAAAACCCACACCAGAAGGCCGCCTTTTTCGTGGAGCACAAGATCGACGAGGTCAGTGTCGCCACCGCCACCCAGATCCAGGGCAAGGAACTCTCCTATAACAACATCGCCGATACCGATGCCGCCCTGGAGTGCGTGAAGAACTTCGATGAGGCTCCTGCCTGTGTGATCGTCAAGCACGCCAACCCCTGCGGGGTGGCCTTGGGTGACAACCTGCTGGATGCCTACACCCGGGCCTTCAGCACGGACCCGGAATCCGCCTTCGGTGGCATCATTGCCTTCAACGGTAAATTGGACGGGGAAACCGCCAAGGCCATCGTCGACAAGCAGTTTGTCGAGGTCATCATTGCGCCGAAGGTCTCCGCCGCCGCCATCGAAGCGGTAAGTACCAAGAAAAACCTGCGCCTGCTGGAGTGCGGCGAATGGAGTGCCGAGGCCATGCACCGCATGGAATTCAAACGGGTCAATGGCGGACTGCTGGTGCAGGACGCTGACCTGCAACTCACCGATGAAATCAAGGTGGTCACCGAACGCCAGCCCACCGAAGCGGAGATGCGTGACCTGCTCTTCACCTGGCGGGTCGCCAAGTTCGTCAAATCCAACGCGATCATCTACGGCAAGGATGGCATGACCATCGGTGTCGGCGCCGGTCAGATGAGCCGGGTCAACTCCGCCCGCATCGCGGGCATCAAGGCCGAGCTGGCGGGGCTGGAGGTGAAGGGATCCGTCATGGCATCGGACGCCTTCTTCCCCTTCCGTGACGGTATAGACAATGCAGCCGAGGCGGGCATCGCCGCGGTCATTCAGCCCGGCGGTTCCATGCGTGACGAGGAGGCCATTCAGGCCGCAAACGAACACGGCATGGCGATGGTCTTTACCGGCATGCGCCATTTCAGGCATTAATACTTTAAAAAAAGATAGTCGCGAAAGTGTTTGCATACGAATGATCGCGACACGCTGTGAATACATCCCTGTAAGCTCGATGGCGGGTTCCCTCCCGCCGACGGCCGCGGTCATTCGCATCCAATTACTTTCGGGCAGATAAATATGAACATCCTCGTAATCGGTTCAGGCGGGCGCGAACACGCGTTGGCCTGGAAGGCGGCCCAGTCTCCTCTAGCGGATAAGGTCTACGTAGCCCCAGGCAATGCAGGTACCGCGCTTGAACCCAAAGTGGAAAACATAGCGATCGGTGTCGAGGATACCGATGCTCTGATCAACTTCGCCAGAGCACGGGAGATCGGCCTTACCATTGTGGGCCCAGAGGTCCCGCTGGTGCTTGGCCTGGTGGATGCCTTCAGCGAGGCGGGACTGGCCTGCTTCGGGCCCACCCGGGGCGCCGCCCAGTTGGAGGGTTCCAAGGCCTTCACCAAGGATTTCCTCGCTCGCCACCGGATCCCCAGCGCTGATTATCAGACCTTTACGGATATTACGCCTGCCCTCGACTATCTCAGGAGCAGGGGGGCGCCCATCGTCATCAAGGCGGATGGACTGGCCGCGGGCAAGGGGGTCATCGTCGCCATGAATCTTGCGGATGCCGAGACCGCGGTACGCGACATGCTCTCTGGCAATGCCTTCGGCGAGGCGGGCCATCGGGTGGTCATAGAGGAATATCTGGCTGGTGAAGAGGCCAGCTTCATTGTCATGGCTGATGGGAAACATGTCCTGCCCATGGCCACCAGTCAGGACCACAAGCGGGTGGGCGATGGGGATACCGGCCCCAACACCGGTGGCATGGGCGCCTACTCCCCTGCTCCAGTCGTCACCCGCAAGATCCACCAGCGCATCATGGATGAAGTGATTCTGCCCACCGTGCAGGGTATGGCTGACGATGGACTGCCCTACACCGGCTTTCTCTATGCCGGTCTGATGATCATGCCGGATGGCACACCCAAAGTGATCGAATACAACTGCCGCTTCGGTGACCCCGAGACCCAACCCATCATGTTACGCATGCAATCTGACCTGGTTGCCCACTGTCTCGCCGCCCTGGAGGGCAGACTCGACAGGGAAACCACTACCTGGGACCCCCGGGCCTCCCTAGGGGTGGTCTTGGCGGCGGGCGGCTATCCCGGCAGCTACGACAAGGCTCTGCCCATCTCAGGGCTGCCCGAAACCGAGCAGCCAGACGCAAAGGTATTTCACGCGGGCACCAGCGAAGAAGCGGGACGGATCGTTACCGCCGGTGGCCGGGTGCTCTGCGCCACCGCCTTGGGTGAATCGGTTGCCCAGGCTCAGCAGAAGGCCTATGCACTGGCCCGCTCAATCAACTGGGACAAGGTCTACTACCGTACGGATATCGGCTACCGCGCCGTGGCCCGGGAAAAGGCTTGATGAGCCGTTGATGCAGGCTGTGCCACTCAGCCATCTCTACCGCATCGCCCTGGTTGTGACCATGCTGGCGATCAGCTACCTGGCCACATCCCAGCTCGACCATCCGCTGATCCCCGACACCAACGACAAACTGCTGCACGCCGCCGCCTTCCTGGTGCTTGCCCTGCTCGCCGACTTCGCCTTTCCCCGCCTGCCCTGGAACTGGCGTAAGTTCTCTCTCCTGCTGGCCTACGGCCTGCTGCTGGAAATCGCCCAGTATTTCATTCCAAACAGATGCTTCTCCCTGGCGGATCTCAGTGCGGATGCCCTGGGACTGCTGCTCTATCCCATACTTCTGCCATGGCTGCTCAAGCTCCCCGTCAAACGGCCCGAAATCTAGTACCCCATCAATACAACCTTGACGGAGCACAAGTCCGAAAACCGCTATTCGGACCCTACGAACCAACAGTCATCCTTGATCAGCAACTTGCTAACGGGCAAGATAGCGGGCATCTGAGATGCCCGGAAACCGGCCGTACAATTTGTGCATAAGACAAACCAGAACCACTAAAAGCTAATTGCATAATGAGCGATATTCAACACAACGCCTTCAAATACGACTACCTCGGCTCTGATCCCAAGGCCGTTCAACGCTCCGTCTCCAACCATCTGGTCTATACCATCGGCAAAGACCCATTTACCGCCACGGACCATGACTGGATGATGGCCTTTAGCCACGTGGTGCGCGACCGACTCATCGAACGCTGGATGGAGACTCAGCGCAACTACTACCGGCATGATGAGAAGCGGGTCTATTACCTCTCCATGGAGTTCCTCATCGGCCGTAGCCTGATCAACAGTCTGCTGAATATGGATATCCACGACGCCTGCAGCAACGCACTGCATAAGCTCGGCATGGAATTGGAATCCCTGCGCAGTCTGGAACACGACGCGGCCTTGGGCAACGGAGGACTGGGCAGGCTGGCGGCCTGTTTCCTCGATTCCATGGCCACCCTCAACATTCCCGGTTATGGTTATGGCATTCGATACGAATACGGCATGTTCCGCCAGAAGATCGAGGACAACCAGCAGGTAGAGTTGCCGGAAAACTGGCTCAGCCACGGCAATCCCTGGGAGTTCCCCCGTCCAGAGGTCTCCTACAAGGTTCGCTTCGGTGGTCGGGTGGTGGAGTACCAGGGGGCGGACGGCGAGCGTCATTTCGACTGGATCGAAGGTGACGTGGTTCTCGCCCAGGCCTTCGATACCCCTATTCCCGGGTTCCACAACGACACGGTCAACAATCTGCGTCTGTGGAGCGCCAAGGCCTACGAAGACTTCGATCTGAACCGTTTCAACCTGGGGGAGTACACCCAGGCGGTGGAGGACAAGACCTTTTCAGAAAACATCTCCAAGGTACTCTACCCGGATGACAGCAGTGTCATGAACAAGGTACTGCGACTGAAGCAGCAATACTTCTTCGTCAGCGCTTCGCTCAAGGATATTTTGCGCCGCTTCTTTTCCGATCACGACGATATGATGGAACTGCCGGACAAGGTGGCGATCCAGCTCAACGACACCCACCCCGCCGTCGCCATACCGGAGATGATGCGTCTGCTGCTCGATAAGCACCACCTTGAGTGGCAGCAGGCCTGGGAGATAACCACCCGGGTCTTCTCCTATACCAACCACACCCTGCTGCCGGAGGCACTGGAAACCTGGTCGGTCCAGATGTTCGAGAACCTGCTGCCGCGCCACCTGCAGCTCATCTATGAGATCAACCGACGCTTTCTCTTGATGGTGGGACATCTACATCCCGGTGACCTGGAGATCCTGAACCGGGTCTCCATTTTTGATGAGAGCGGCGAGCGGCGCATCCGCATGGCCCATCTCGCCATCATCGGCAGTCATAAGGTGAACGGGGTCTCCGCCCTCCACTCCAAGCTGCTGCGTGATGCCACCTTCAGGGATTTCGATCGGATCTACCCCGGCAAGATCATCAATATCACCAACGGGATCACCCCTCGACGTTGGCTGCTGCAATCCAATAGCAGACTCTCCAAGCTGATCTGCGAAGCGATCGGAGACGACTGGACCCGTGACCTGAAGCAACTCGCGAAACTGGAGGATTTTGCCAACGATGGCAACTTTCAAAAGCGTTTCATGGAGGCGAAGCATGCCAACAAGAGGCACCTCGCCCAGTTGGTGCGTTACTACCTGGGAAGCGAGATCAATCCGGACACCCTGTTTGATGTCCAGGTCAAACGTTTCCATGAGTATAAGCGCCAACTGCTCAATATCATGCGCGTCATCGCCCTCTATAACCGGTTGTCGGAGAACCCTCAGGCGGACTTCGTTCCTCGCACCTTCATCTTCGGTGGTAAGGCAGCTCCTGGCTACTTTATCGCCAAGTTGATTATCCGGCTGATCAACGATGTAGCCGACGTCATCGACAACGATCAAGAGGTCAACGAACGCCTGAAGGTCCTGTTTATCCCCAACTACGATGTCACCACCGCCAGCGATATCATCCCCGCCGCGGAACTTTCACAGCAGATCTCAACCGCTGGTCTGGAAGCCTCCGGTACCGGGAATATGAAACTGGCCCTCAACGGAGCGCTCACCATGGGCACCATGGACGGGGCCAATATTGAGATGCACCAACAGGTCGGTGATGAAAACATCTTCATCTTCGGCCTCACCACGGACGGCGTACAGGAGCTGCGAAGGAACGGCTACCATCCCCGCCACTACTACGAAACCAATTCGATGCTGCGGCAGGTAGTGGATATGATCGGCACTGGCTTCTTCTCCCCTGACGACCCCAATCGCTACCGAGTACTTACTGAAACCCTGCTCAACAGCGATCCCTTCATGGTACTGGCCGACTTTCAATCCTATCTGGATATCAGCGACCGGGCGGACACTGTTTACCAACGTCCAGAAAGTTGGAATCGTATGGCTATACTCAATACCGCCAGGATGGGATATTTCTCCAGTGACCGTACGATCCAGCAGTACGCGGAGAAGATCTGGGGGATTGGGGGGTCGAGAGGGAGTTAATCTGCTGAATCAATTGTAGATTAAGGTCATGACTAATCGGCGCGTTGCGTTTGTCCACTGGACAAACGGTCACGGTCGAATAGCTTTTTTGGAGCTTCGTAACTCAAGTTTCGGAGTTCAGATACTCCAATGAGATATCAAGCGGAGAGGGAGATAGCGTTTTGAGAGCGTCTGCGGCCATGGAAGGCCGCAGTCGAGCGTACAGGGAGCGTATTAACAGCGTGTCTCAAAACGCTATCTCCCTATCCGCTCCCCGTTTGAACTCCGAAACTTGAGTTCGTAAGCTAATAAGTCATCGCCATCCATGGCGATACATTGGTGTTCTTTTGCACTCCCTGTCTGAACATCTGCCGTCTACGGATGGACAAATGCCGCGAAGGGCAGGACGCCCGTGAGCGGCCTGTTCAGCCGTTCGCCTACTGGACAAACGGTCGCGATGAAATGCTTGGTTGGAACTTCGTAAGATAGAAATCCTTGCCTTCCCTGGCGCTACATCGAAGCTCATTTCTAACCCCGGTCTGAACATCCTGTTCAGCCGTTCGCCGCGCTGCGTTTGTCCACTGGACAAACGGTCGCGATGAAATGCTTGGTTGGAACTTCGTAAGATAGAAATCCTTGCCTTCCCTGGCGCTACATCGAAGCTCATTTCTAACCCCGGTCTGAACATCCTGTTCAGCCGTTCGCCGCGCTGCGTTTGTCCACTGGACAAACGGTCGCGGCTCACCCCGGCGATTTCGTCGAACCTCGGTGGAGCTTCTCACCCTCCATCCCAGGTACTTCGTAAGCCAATCTATAAAAAAACCCACACATCGGCGGGTTTTTTTGTTCTTATGGCTGGGGATGGAGGATTCGAACCTCCACATACGGAGTCAGAGTCCGCTGTCCTGCCATTAGACGAATCCCCAGTAAAAAGTGCTTCTCCATTCCTCGGCAGCAACACAGCCGCCGAAGGATGTATGCCTTAGCGCTTGGAGAACTGAGGACGCTTGCGGGCCTTGTGCAGACCAACCTTCTTGCGTTCGACCGCACGGGCATCGCGGGTCAGGAATCCAGCCTTGCGCAGGGTGCTGTGCATCGACTCATCATAGGCATCCAACGCCCGGGCAATACCGTGTCGAATGGCACCGGCCTGGCCAGTGGTGCCACCACCAACCACGGTTACCTTGATGTCTACCTTGTCACCCATCTCGGTGACATCCAGTGGCTGACGGACCACCATGCGAGCGGTCTCACGCCCAAAATACTCGTCTAAAGGACGCTTGTTGACAACGATGCTGCCACTGCCGGAGGTCAGAAAAACCCGGGCGGTGGAGCTCTTGCGGCGTCCAGTTGCGTTTTGAATATCTGCCATCTCTTTTTCCTGGTTTAGTCTCTTCAGATTTCCAGCGGCTGGGGCTGCTGTGCCTGATGGGTGTGCTCCGGGCCAGCAAACACGCGTAGCTTCTTGAACATGGCGCGGCCAAGTGGATTCTTCGGGAGCATACCTTTAACGGAATGCTGGATAACCCGCTCAGGTGCCTTACCCAATAGCTTTTCCAGGCTGATTGACTTCAGGTTACCTACATAGCCGGTGTGGTGGTGGTACATCTTGTCCGCCATCTTGTTACCGGTGACACGGATTTTCTCGGCATTGATCACCACGATATAATCGCCCGTATCCACATGCGGCGTGTACTCAGGCTTGTGCTTGCCGCGCAGGCGACGTGCTATTTCTGTGGATAGACGACCCAGGGTCTTATCTGTTGCATCCACGAGGTACCAGTTACGGCGTACCTCTGCCGGCTTTGCGCTTACGGTTGTCATCCGGTGTCGCTCCAAGGGAGAACTGTTTAGCTGCTGAAAAAGACGGCGAATATTACTAGATCTACCAATATGGTACAAGCTCTGAAGTGGAACATGGCAAAAAAAAACGCAACCGGAGAGTTGCGCTTAAAAAATAACCACCAAAGGAGGATGGAAATGTTACTGATCAAAATGCTTAAGATCAGAACATACTAAAATGGTAATATACTATTCGCGAGCTGTCAAGGATCAATTCACCTTCATTGTGGACCAGACCCTGATATTCTATAGCCTTTCAGAAGCCCGGCACCGGCAGACATTCACCTCAACGATAATCACCCATGACCCGAAGCCCATCACTCACTAATGCCGAATCCGAGAAACTGCGTAACCTGGGGCTGGCCGTGATTCATACCGAAGCCGCTGCTGTTTCCGCCCTTGCCGCCCGGATCGATGAAGACTTTTCAAAGGCCTGTCACTATATGCTGAGCTGTTCCGGCCGCATTGTGGTCCTCGGGATGGGAAAATCCGGCCATATCGGCAGTAAGATAGCCGCAACCCTCGCCAGCACCGGCAGCCCCGCCTTCTTCGTCCACCCTGGAGAGGCAAGCCACGGGGATCTTGGCATGATCACCTCCAGCGATGCGGTATTGGCACTGTCGAATTCAGGTGAAACCGGGGAACTACTGACCATCCTCCCCCTGCTCAAACGCCTCGGCGTGCCGTTGATCGCCATGACCGGTAATCCCAACTCCACCCTGGCGCGGGAAGCCGAGGTCAATATCGATGTGAGTGTAGCGAAAGAGGCCTGTCCGCTGGGTCTTGCTCCCACCGCCAGCACCACCGCGGCGCTGGCCATGGGCGATGCCATGGCGGTTGCGTTGCTGGAGGCCCGGGGCTTTACCGCGGAGGATTTTGCCCTCTCCCACCCTGGCGGCAGTCTGGGCAGGCGGCTACTGCTGCATGTCAGTGATATCATGCACACCGGTGAAGGAGTGCCTCAGGTCGACGTTGACGCCTCACTGAGTGAGGTGCTGAGCGTGATGTCTGATAAAGGACTGGGCATGACCGCGGTCATCGATTCAGAGGGTCAACTGATGGGTATATATACGGACGGGGATCTGCGGCGTACCCTGGACCACCCCATCGACATCCGGGAGGTCCCTGCGTCAGCGGTGATGATCCCCAACTGTAAAACCGTACCACCCGAGATGCTGGCCGCGGAGGCCTTGCAGATGATGGAAGAGAGGAAAATCAATGGCCTGCTGGTGGTGGATAACAATCACAAACTGGTTGGAGCATTCAACATGCACGACCTGTTGCGGGCTGGTGTAATGTAGGAGATATTAAGTGCAGGATATTCAGGAAAAAGCCAGACAGATCAAACTGGTTATCTTTGATGTGGATGGTGTGCTCACCGACGGCAGCCTGTTTCTCGGTGACGACGGCCAGGAGTACAAGGCCTTCAACTCCCGGGATGGCCACGGCATCAAGATGCTGCAATCCAGCGGCGTGGAGATAGGCATCATCACCGGCCGCAGCTCAGATGTGGTGCGCATTCGCATGGAAAGTCTGGGGATTGAACACGTCTATCAGGGGAAACGGGACAAACTGCCAGCCTACTTCGAGTTGCGTGACAAACTGGGACTCAGGGATGACCAGGTGGCTTATGTGGGGGACGACGTGGTCGACCTGCCCATTATGCGTCGGGTCGGGCTGGCCATTGCGGTGAATGATGCCCATCCCTTCGTTTTGCAGCATGCCCATTGGCAGACCCCCCACCCTGGCGGCCGTAGCGCGGGTCGCGATGTCTGTGAGCTGCTCATGGGTGCCCAGGGCAAGCTCCAGGCGGCGCTGGACAGCTACCTTTGAACCGCCAGTCTATTATCTTATTCGCACTCATTGCAGGGGGGGCGGCCATCAGCTGGTGGCTCGCCCAGATCAGTAGCCCGGATCAGACTGTTCAGCGGAAGACCGAAGGCTCTCCCGATGCCTATGCCGAACAACTCACCATCCTCAGCTTCGATGACCAAGGGTTTCTTCACCACAAGCTCCAGGCCCCCAGGATGCGTTACTACGAAGAAAATGACACCACTGAACTGGACCAACCCCACCTCTGGCAATTCA
>JBDLIF010000020.1:0-15908 GCA_039714955.1 Pseudomonadota bacterium
TGCGCTTCGCAAGCTCAGCAGCACCCTACATCGAATACCTTCACAATCTCAGGGTATACAAATTACGGTGACAGTTTACTAAATATAAAATAACGTTGGACAGGCGCTCACCGTAATTCAAAAAAAGAAGGTATATAGCTCCGGTAAATAACCAACGTACATGAACCAATTAAGTCCTATATCATGTAGGTCGGATAAGCGTAGCGCATCCGGCAAAACTCACTTGCCCGAGCTATAAGGCGATAATTAAGTATATTTAGTAAACTGTCACCGTAATCCACCTGTCACCGTAATCCACCCGTAATCCACCCCTGTGACGGAATGATAATTAAGTCGGCATGATCAACTTCGCTAATTGAGCAGTGTGGTGTTATCGGTATGTCGTTATAGGCCATGACCGGTTGACCATCAAGAGTCGCTACTTTGACATCAAAAAATGGCGAAGGCATCTGCCCGGTAAAGCTGTTCCAGGTAATGCCCACTTGCATAAACATATCCATCGGACTGGCAACCCCGGAATACAGACAATAGTCGGACGCAAGAATGACCACTTTTTTCATGATTTATGCCTCAATGATTTAAATGGACTTTTTCTGTCCTTTATGGCCCTTATCCGCAACACTGTCAAGACATAAGCTATATGCACAGGGTAAATGCATCGCTAAACGCTGAACCAATGCAGATGCACTTATACGAGGAAGATGCCATGAATAAATCAGCAAAAATATTAGTCACCGCTGCCAATGGCAATACAGGATTTCCAACAGCCTTGATGCTCGCCAGCAGCGGGTGTTCACGGCGCGAAATTCAAACTCACCTGGATATTGCACTTAGAGTGCTTGACTGAAATATTTTTTAACTATTGCAGACGGCATAGTCTGTAACTGATGGAGGTACACTCACTGATGAAGCCGAAGATTCTTGTTACAAGCGCAGCAGGTAAGACCGGACTACAAACGGCCTTTCAGCTTCTAGATAAAGGTTATCCCGTTCGCGCATTCATGCGCCAAAACGACCATCGGGCCAAGCGCCTCAAGGAAGCCGGTGCAGAAATATTCCTCGGAGATTTATACTCTTTGAGTGATATGCGCAAAGCAATGAAAGGAATACAGCGCGCATACCATTGCGCTCCAACAGCACCAAACGGGCTTCATTTTGGCGCAGTGTTTGCCACTGCTGCGTACGAAAGCAAGCTTGAGCATGTCGTCCTTTTGTCCCAATGGTTGGCCCATCCTGATCACCCGTCACTGTTTACTCGCGAAGTATGGTTCAACGAACAGATGATGCGACAGATACCTGATACGGCGGCAATTGAGAAGGCTAAAGACCATGTGCTGCTTCGTTCCCCGCTCTATTCACACGATAGCACCGAATGGTTAGCCAATCATGCCCCCTGATTACGATCGCTAACCGGGTATATCTACAACGTGCAGCACGGCAGTATTCGTGAAGTTATCGCACCAGCAGAGCTTAAGCAGTAAGACTGCTGAGCCGGATAAATGGCTGTTTATGAGAGGCGCTTAAACTAGCAAAATATTGAAAAAATACACCGGTCTACATAGTCGCTATATATCTCAGATACAGCAGTCACTGTATAACACACTGATAGATTACGAATGGATGACAAAAAAGATGGTTGATCACAAAAATTATCCAATCTCCTACACAGAGGTTCTTAAAGCCCGCCACGTGGTCTACGACCATCTCATACCAACAAACCTCAGCCTCTACGAGAATTTATCTTCGTTATTAGATGCTGAGATTTATGTAAAACATGAAAATCACCATCCTACGGGTTCCTTTAAGGTGCGAGGCGGGATTAACCTCATGCATCATTTAAAGAATTCCGGAATAGAGGGTGTGATTACGTTTTCAACTGGAAATCACGGTCTATCGATTGCTCAATCAGCTGCATGGCTGGGTATTAATGCAACAATTGTCGTTCCTGAAAATAATAACCCAGTAAAAAACAGAAGCATAAAATTAACAGGTGCAACATTAATTGAAGCAGGAAAAACATTTGAAGATGCCTCAAAAGTTGTTGCCGAATTATCAGACAAGCATAACTTGTATTACGCTCACCCGGCTAATGAGCCGCACTTGATCAACGGTGTCGGTACGGAGTTTATTGAGATTATTGAGGCACTCCCTGATTTAGATGTTGTAATTTTGCCAATTGGCGCAGGTAGTGAAGCTGCGGCTGCAACCACAGTTTTGAAAACAATCAATCCCAATGTTCAAATATTCGCTGTGCAGGCTAAATCCTCTAGCGCCGCATACCAGTCATGGAGGGCAGGCAAAATTGTTTCATCAGCAAATACTACGTTTGCCGGAGGCTTTGCCACAGGTATTGCGTACGAAGTTCCATTTGAAATATATAAAGACAATTTAAAAGACTTTGTTGTTTTGTCTGAAGAAGAGATTTATGAAGGAATCGCATTGGCCGGGTATTACACTCATAACCTTCTTGAAGGTGCGGGGGCTTCAACGATTATGGCAGCCATTAAACTGAAAAACTTGTTAAAAGGAAAAAAGGTGGCACTTCAATTTAGTGGTTGCAATGCATCACCTGATGAAATCAATACAGCCTATAATTCTGATTTATTCTTAAAAGGTTGGGTCAGCGAATGAAATCTAATACCGTAAACGCAGATGCGTTTTTCGCTCGCTGCGCTCACTACAAATATTCCGGTTACGGCAACCGTTATGGCTGTTGATTTCAACAGGTTAGGGTTTGTTGTTGGACGCCAGATAATTTATCTCTTCCACGGCCCTAAAGCGTCTTTCTCAATGCCTCGATAAAGACCCCGTTCTCCTGCGCCGTGCCGACCGTGATGCGCAGGCATTGGTCCAGTGTGGGATGGGCGCCATGCAGTTTTTTCACCAAGATGCCTTTTGTTTTCAGTTCTTCGAATACCTCTGGCGCGGATTTGTTCTGGCAACGCAGCAGGATGAAATTGGCTTGCGAGGGATAGGGGGTGACCCCATTCAGCTCCAGGAGTGATTGGTAGAGTCGCTCGCGCGCTTCGCGGATCATCTGAGTCTGCTGCTCGAATACCGCCTTATGCCGCAGGGCGAACTCAGTGCTGACCTGGGTCAGCACATTGATGTTGTAGGGCAAGCGTGTCTTATCGATTTCATTCAGCCAGAAGTCAGGACCGGCTAGATAGCCCAGGCGCAGGCCGGCCAGCCCCATCTTCGAAACCGTTCGCATCACCAGCAGATTGTCGAACTCGCCCACCCGCTGCATGAAGCTGTGATCGGTGAAGGGGGCGTAGGCCTCGTCGATCACCACCAGCCCCGGTGCCTGTGCGATCACCCGCAGCAGCGCATCCTGCGGAAACAGGTTGCCGGTGGGGTTGTTGGGATAGGCGAGGAAGATCAGCGCCGGCTGCTGCTGCGCCATGGCATCGAGCAGAAGGTCGAGATCGAGACCGAAATCCCGCCCATTGAGGGGGACACCGACATACTGCATGCCGCAAAAGGTGGCGATCATGCGGTACATGACAAAACCGGGATCGACGGAGAGCACCACCCGGCCGGGCGCGGCGACGCTCATCGCCAGCATCTGGATCAGTTCATCGGAGCCGTTGCCCAGGATCAGTCCCGCATCCGGAGGAATCCCCATTGCCTCCCGCAGGCGCTCCTGCAAAGCGCCAGCCTGAGGATCGGGGTAACGGTTCACATCCACCCCGGCCAGCAGCTCCAGCCACGCCTGGCGCAGCTCATCCGGCCAGGTGTAGGGATTCTCCATGGCATCCAGCTTGATCATGTCGCCGGGGTCCGGCACATGGTAGGCGGTTAGCGCGCGGATCTCGGGGCGGACCCATTGTTCGATGAGGTTGTTCATTGGGTTTGTTTGATTATTGGTCCGCGAATGAACGCGAATAAACGCAAATGGTTAATGTGCAAATCGTAGCCTGGGTGAAGCGCAGCGAAACCCGGGAGAATGGTGCCTAGGTTCCCCGGGTTGCACCCGGGCTACGGTCTTTTATTAGTCCGCAAAAAACGCAAATGAACGCAAATGGGTTATGTGTACACCCTGGATTGGGTGTGTTGTTTGTTGGGTCCGCAAACAACACGAATAACGTAACAGATTAAAAGCGTAGCCCGGGTGCAACCCGGGAACAGGTGCGCGAATCTCCCGGGTTACGCTTCTAACCTAATAAATTTGCGTTCATTTGCGTTTTTTGCGGACAAGAAATCAATCCTTCCCACGGTACTCGGCCGAGCGGGCATGGGCGGTGAGGCCCTCGCCACGGGCCAGCACCGAGGCGGTCTCGGCCATGCTCGCCGCGCCCACCGCTGAGGCCATGATCAGACTGGAGCGTTTCTGGAAGTCGTAGACCCCCAGGGGTGAGGAGAAACGGGCGGTACGCGAGGTGGGCAGCACGTGGTTGGGGCCGGCGCAGTAGTCACCCATGGCCTCGGCGGTGTAGCGTCCCATGAAGATTGCACCGGCGTGGCGGATCTGCCTGGCCAGCGCCTCCGGCGCCTCCACCGACAGCTCGAGATGCTCCGGGGCGATGAAGTTGGCCACCTCGACTGCTTCGGCCATGTCGCGCACCCGGATCAGCGCGCCGCGGATGCGCAGGGCGGTGGCGATGATCTCCCGGCGCTCCATGGTAGGCAGCAGCTTATCGATGCTGGCCTTGACCCGCTGGATGTAGTCCCCGTCGGGACAGACCAGGATCGACTGGGCGTCCTCGTCGTGCTCCGCCTGGGAGAAGAGGTCCATGGCGATCCAGTCCGGATCGGTCATGCCGTCGCAGACCACCAGGATCTCCGAGGGACCGGCCACCATGTCGATACCGACCTGACCAAATACCGCCCGTTTAGCGGTGGCCACATAGATATTGCCGGGGCCGACGACCTTGTCCACCGGTGGCACCGATTCGGTGCCATAGGCCAGGGCGGCCACGGCCTGGGCACCGCCTACCGCGAACACCCTGTCGACCCCGGCGATGTGAGCGGCGGCCAGCACCAGTTCATTCAGTTCGCCGCGGGGTGTGGGGACCACCATGATCAGTTCGGGCACACCGGCCACCTTGGCGGGGACGGCGTTCATCAGCACCGAGGAGGGGTAGGCCGCCTTGCCCCCAGGCACATAGAGGCCGACCCGATCCAGCGGGGTCACCTGCTGGCCCAGCAGGGTGCCGTCAGGCTCGGTATAGGACCAGGAGTCCATGATCTGATGTTCCGCATAGGCGCGGATACGCTTGACGGCGGTCTGCAGCGCCTCCTGCTGCACGCTGGGGATACTGTTCCAGGCCTGCTCCAGACGGCCCGGGGGGATCTCCAGCTCGCCGGCGTTGTTTGCCTGCCAGCCATCGAACCGGTTGGTGAACTCGACCAGGGCCCTATCGCCGGCGGCACGGATCTCATCGATGATCTGACCGACCGTGTCGTTCACGGCGGTGTCTGAGACCGATTCCCAGGCCAAAAGGGCATTCAGCTGTTCCTGAAAATCGGCATCAGTGGTTGAGAGCTGTCGAATGTTGGTCATGGGTTTTATCTCATTGTGCCGCTTCAGGCGGCGTTCTGTTGCACGGCTTCCCGGATGGCCCCCATCAGCTGCATCACGCTGGCGTGTTTCATCTTCCAGGAGGCCCGGTTGACCACCAGGCGGGAGCTGATGTCGGCGATGTGTTCCAGGGGAACCAGGCCGTTGGCCTTCAGCGTATTGCCGCTCTCCACCAGGTCGACGATCAGGTCCGCCAGACCGACGATGGGGGCCAGTTCCATGGAGCCATAGAGCTTAATGATCTCCACCTGCTGACCCTTCCCGGCGAAGAAGCGCTGGGCGCTCTTGATGTACTTGGTAGCCACCCGCGGCCGGCCATGTTTGCTCTCCACACCCTGAAACCCCGCGGTCATCATACGGCAGCGGGCGATCCGCAGGTCCAGCGGTTCATAGAGCCCCTCGCCGCCATGCTCCATCAGTACATCCTTACCCGCCACGCCCAGGTCGGCCGCGCCATACTGGACGTAGGTGGGCACGTCGGTGGCGCGGATGATGACCAGTTTGACCTGTGCGTGGTTGGTGTCCAGGATCAGCTTGCGGCTGGTCTCAGGGTCATCCGTCGGTTCGATACCGGCATGGGCCAGCAGCGGCAGGCTCTGGTTGAAGATGCGCCCTTTCGAGAGGGCGATGGTGATCGGGGTATCGAATTTCATGTTTTGTTTTCTAGATTAACCGGGCAGACGGCGTATCTCGCCACCGAGACCGGAGAGCTTCTCCTCGATGATCTGATAGCCGCGATCGATATGGTAGATGCGGTCCACCAGGGTCTCGCCCTCCGCCACCAGCCCCGCCAGCACCAGGCTGGCGGAGGCGCGCAGATCGGTGGCCATGACCGGTGCGCCAGTCAGTTGCTCCACGCCGGTGCAGATCGCGGTATTCCCCTCCAGGCGGATCTTCGCCCCCATGCGCTGCAGCTCCTGCACGTGCATGAAGCGGTTTTCGAAGATCGTCTCGGTGATCACGCCCACCCCTTCCGCAATCGTATTCAGGGCGGTGAACTGGGCCTGCATATCGGTGGGGAAGGCGGGGTAGGGGGCGGTGTGTACATCGACGGCCCGTGGACGTCCGCCATGCATGTCCAGGGAGATCCAATCCTCACCGGTCTCGATCTCCGCGCCAGCTTCACGCAGTTTTTGCACCACCGCGTCTATCAGTTCGGGCTGGGTGTCCCGCACCTTGATCCGTCCCCGAGTCATGGCGGCGGCAACCAGGAAGGTGCCGGTCTCGATGCGGTCCGGCAACACCTTGTAGTGGGTACCCTTGAGCCGGTCCACCCCTTCGATGGTGATCGTCGGGCTGCCGGCGCCTGAGATGCGGGCCCCCATCTTGTTGAGGCAATCGGCCAGGTCGACCACCTCCGGTTCCCGGGCGGCGTTTTCGATCAGGCTGGTGCCCTTGGCGAGAGCGGCCGCCATCATCAGGTTTTCGGTACCGGTTACGGTAACCAGGTCCATGACGATCCTGGCCCCGTGCAGGCGTTTACAACGGGCGCGGATATAGCCGTTTTCCACCTTGATGTCCGCGCCCATGGCACGCAGTCCATCGATATGCAGATTGACCGGGCGAGAGCCAATGGCGCAGCCGCCCGGCAGGGAGACGTCGGCCTGCCCGTAACGGGCCAGCATGGGCCCCAGCACCAGGATCGAGGCGCGCATGGTCTTGACCAGCTCGTAGGGGGCGTAAAAGTGCTCGATGGTGCTGGTGTCGGACTCAATATTCATCTTCTCGTCCACCATCAGAAGGACGCCCATGCCTCCGAGCAGCCCCATGGTGGTGGTGATATCGTTCAGGTGCGGCACATTGGCCAACGTCATCGGCCCATCGGCAAGCAGGGTGGCGGCGAGAATCGGCAATGCGGCATTTTTGGCGCCGGCAATGCGCACCTCGCCATGCAGGGGGTTACCACCTCGGATTATGAGTTTATCCATCGTGTTAGTTGGCTCCAGCTGGGCACGCCGCTAGACAAAAAGGAGCAAATGATAGCGAAAATGGAGGGAAAACGGGAGTTTCTGCTGATTGTGCCTCTATTTCACTCTCAACGTTGGGCGATCGCCTTGTCGATATAGGATTTGATGGCACTCTGCCCCATGTCGTCGATCCCGGTAAACTCCATGCGGCTCAGCCAGCCTGTCTTCTCGGCCTGGGTGCGCAGCACCTTGGCGTAGATATGACTGGACTGGCTCTTCATCAGTGAGGTCGAGAGCTCAATGCGCAGGTCCGACAGCGCCTCCAGTTGAATGGGCAGATGGGCCTGCAGGCCGTGATAGCTCAGGTCGACGGCGGTGCCCTCATAGCTGTTCTTTGCCACATGGTTCTGGCGCAGCAGACGGAACCGCAAGGGAAAATCGACCTTGATTCTTGGGCTCTTGCGGGCCTCCACCCGGGGTACCTCGAGAGAGCGGGGACTGGTGATGGCGTATAATTCGTAGAGCTTGATGGGCATGGTCTTGCCTTTTACCTCCACCTCGTTCGCCTGGCCGCATTCGATGTATTTTCTGGCCCGTTCCTGCGAACTCTCACTCAGTAATATCTGTCCACGCAGACTGAATGCCTCGATGCGGGAGACCAGATTCACCTCGTCACCGATGACCGTGTATTCACTATGCAGTTCGGAACCCAGTTTGCCCGCCATGACATGGCCGGTGTTGATTGCCATGCCCATGAACAGGTGTGGATGGCCCCGTTTGGAATTCATGGCATTGATCTCGAGCATGGTGCGCTGCATCTCTACCGCACAGGCGATGGCGCGTTTCAGATCATCGGGTTTGGCCTCGGGGATGCCGAAGAGCGCCATGATGGAATCGCCCATAAATTTGTCGACGATGCCGCCATGGCGGTAGATGATTTCGCACATCCGGGAGAAGTAGTGATTGAGAATCTCGATGATGGTGGTGGCGGGATATTTCTCGACTATCTGGGTAAAACCACGCAGGTCAGAGAGCAGGATGGTGACCTCTTTGTATTGTGGCCTTTCCGAATCCCAGCGGGATTGGTTGAGATTTTTCAGTAGCAGTTGTTTGAGTCGCGCCTGCTTTGGCGGGGTCAGTTCACCATTGAGCGTTTGTGCAGCTGACTTGATGAATGTCTCGATTAGTTCCGGATTATTTAATCTATTCATAAGGTTGAAGCGCTTCCTGCGAATCGTCTGTCAAGCATAGAGTATAGCCGCCTAAGCATGATCCGTGTGGGTAAGGTCTGTGTCTATTCATCGGAAGCCGGTCGGGTGCCTGAGGTGGCGGTAAAGTTGAAAGAGGTGCTGCCTCGCCAGCCACTGACCTGAAAGGCGGAGCCCGGCGCTTCATTGGCGATCATCTGCATTAGCTCATGGGAGTTCTTCGTTACGTTGCCGTTGATCTCGGTGATCACATCCCCTGGACGCAATCCCGCCTCGCTGGCAGGACCATTCTCCATGACCCCGGTGACCAGTATGCCCTCGACCCCGTGCAGTCCGAAGGCCTCCGCCAGTTTCTCCGTGACATCCTGACCCTGTATACCCAGCCAGCCGCGCACCACCTGGCCGGTGGCAATGAGCTGGCGCATGATGCCATCCGCCAGGTCGAACGGAATGGCGAAGCCGATGCCGTGAGAACCGCCGGTCTTGGAGAAAATGGCGGTGTTGATGCCGATCAGCTCACCCCGGGCATTGACCAGGGCCCCACCCGAGTTGCCGGGATTGATGGCGGCATCGGTCTGAATGAAATTTTCGAAGGTATTGATGCCGAGATGTGAACGTCCCGTGGCGCTGATGATACCCATGGTCACTGTCTGTCCAACCCCGAAAGGGTTGCCGATGGCCAGCACCACATCCCCTACGCGCTGGTCACCTGAGCTGCCGATGGGTATGGCGGGCAGATCGGGTTCATGGTCGATCTTGAGCACGGCCAGGTCTGACTCCCCATCACTGCCGATAATGCTGACATCGACACTGTGGCCATTGGAGAGTATCACCTTGATCTCATCGGCACCTTCGATGACATGCTGGTTGGTCAGCAGATAGCCGTCTTCGGTGACGATGACCCCGGAACCAAGACTGGTCTCGCGTCGCTCACGTGCCTGCTCAGGCAGCATCTTACCGAACAGATACTGCATGAACGGGTCCTTGAAACGGAGTGTCTGCAGTTCGGTGGTGATCTTTGTGGTGAAGATATTCACCACCGAGGGGGAGGCGATAGCCACTGCATCCGCGTAGGAGAAGGGCCCGCTGGTACGGGGCGGCAGTGCCGTCTGTTCCAAGCGGTTGAGTTTGGGTTCAGGGGTTGTCCGCTGCAGGATCTCCGGCATGAGAAACACCAGGACGATGGCGGCTGCAATACCCGCGGTGATGGAGGTCAACAGCAGTGAGAGCAGTTTTCTGAGTTGCATAGGAGGTGTAACCTAGCATTTCTAAGATGAACTGTCAGTTAGGAAAATGATGATCGGTCTGTTAGAGATAGAGCGTTATTGCGACCAGCAGCTCGAACTATCCCAGTTTGATGACTATTGTCCCAATGGGCTGCAGGTTGAAGCGGGTGCCGAGGTACAGAGGCTGATGGTGGGTGTGACCGCCTGTCAGGCGCTGATCGACAAAGCGGTGGCCTGGGAGGCGGACCTGCTGCTGGTGCATCACGGCTATTTCTGGAAAGGTGAAGCGGCCCCGATTCGGGGTCTGAAGGGGCGTCGGATTGCCTCACTGCTGCGCAATGGTATCAGTCTGCTCGCCTACCATCTGCCTCTGGATGCCCATCCTGAATGGGGCAACAATCGTCAACTGGCCGATCGACTGGGTTTTCCCGCGCCGGAGCCTACGCCAGCCGGGCGGGGGCTGGTCTGGCGGTCTGACTTGATGCAAGCCATGACCGGGACTGAGCTCTACGCCCGATTGAGCCAGACCATGGGGCGAGAACCGTTACACATAGCCCCGCCAGAGAAGGTGGAGATTAGGCGTGTGGGTTGGTGTACCGGTTCAGCGCAGGGGTTTATCGAAGAGGCGGCGGGTCTGGGGCTGAATGCCTATGTCTCAGGGGAGATATCCGAAGCCACGGTACACATTGCCCGTGAATTGGGTATCCACTATTTCGCGGCTGGCCACCACGCCACGGAGCGTTATGGTGTGCAGGCCCTTGGTACTCATCTGGCGGAGAAATTCGCTCTCGAATACCGTTTTGTCGATATCGAGAATCCCGTTTAAGTCGATCGGGTCAACATACTGGGCGATTCAAGCTATGTTGATTTTGGCTTCTTTGATCTAAGGCAATGGTGAGACAGATAGCTGACCATCCGTCTTGACCTGTCGTGGTGCATAGTGGAAAATGCGCGGTCGATTTGTGTGATTAAGCATATTCTAATGTCCTGAACGGCTGGGGTTGAATTTCGGCATGGGGTGTCGAAGTTGCCCGTCCAGTAACCCGGGGAGTCCCTAACATGAGCGCAGAAGGCGTTGATCTAAAAAAGCGGCGTATGCTTACGCTTGCTACCAGTGCGGTCGGAGCGATTGGAGCCGGCTACGTTATCTATCCTTTCCTGGCGGCCTGGGCTCCCAGTGAAAAGGCCAAGGCGGCGGGCGCCCCGGTCGAGGCCGATATCGGCAAGCTCGAGCCGGGCCAGCTGATGCGCGTGAAGTGGCGCGGCAAACCGGTTTGGATCGTCAATCGCACCGAGCAGAACGTGAAGGATCTGGCGACCCTGGACAGCATTTTGCTTGACCCGGCGTCGGGTGATACGGGTCAGCAACCTGATTACTGCAAGAACCCCACCCGCTCCATCAAGGAAAAATATCTGGTGGCAGTCGGTATCTGTACCCATCTGGGGTGTTCCCCAACCTATCGCCCGGAGGTGGCACCGGCCGATCTGGGCGCCGACTGGAAAGGTGGATTCTTCTGCCCCTGTCACGGTTCCCGCTTCGATCTGGCGGGCCGTGTCTATGCGGGTGTGCCGGCTCCAAAGAACCTGGAGATCCCACCCTACCAGTATCTCTCCGATAGCCGGATCGTTATTGGTACTGATGGAGGAGAAGCCTGATGAGTATGATGCAGAATCTGGTCCAGTGGATCGATGACCGCTATCCAATGACCAAGGTGTGGAACGAGCATCTGGCGCAATACTACGCACCGAAAAATTTCAACTTCTGGTACTTCATGGGTTCCCTCGGGATGCTGGTGCTGGTGAATCAGATCCTCACCGGCGTCTGGCTGGCCATGAGTTACAAGCCGGATGCCGAGCTGGCGTTCGGTTCGGTCGAATACATCATGCGCGACGTGGACTGGGGCTGGCTGATCCGCTACATGCACTCCACCGGTGCCTCCGCGTTTTTTATCGTGATCTATCTGCATATGTTCCGTGGCCTGATGTACGGCTCCTACCGCAAGCCCCGTGAATTGCTGTGGATCATCGGGGTGATCATCTATCTGGTGATGATGGCCACCGCCTTCATGGGCTATCTGCTGCCCTGGGGTCAGATGTCCTACTGGGGCGCCCAGGTTATCGTGAATCTGTTCTCAGCGGTGCCGGTGATCGGTCCCGATCTGGGGGTCTGGATTCGGGGTGACTACGTGATCTCCGATGCCACCCTGAACCGCTTCTTTGCCCTGCACTTCCTGTTGCCGTTCCTGCTGGCAGCCCTGGTGTTCGTGCATATCGTGGCGCTGCACAAGGTCGGCTCCAACAACCCGGACGGTGTCGAGATCAAGAAGGGCCCGAAGGGCAACAAGTGGAGCGACAAGGCACCGGCGGACGGTATTCCGTTCCACCCCTACTACTCGGTGAAGGATATTGCCGGCGTGGCGGGTTTTCTGTTCCTGTTCGCCGCGGCTGTCTTCTACGCACCCGAGATGGGTGGCTACTTCATCGAGCATCCCAACTTCGAGCCGGCCAACCCGCTGAAGACCCCCGAACACATTGCACCGGTCTGGTACTTCACCCCGTTCTACGCGATCCTGCGCGCCGTACCCTCGATCGCGGGTTCCGCCTTTCCTGGTGTGGTAGCGATGTTCGCCTCCATCCTGATTATGTTCTTCCTGCCCTGGCTGGACCGCAGCCCGGTGAAGTCGATCCGCTACAAGGGGACCCTCTATAAGGTGATACTCGGACTGTTCGTGGTCGATTTTATCGTGCTGGGCTACCTGGGTGTGCAGCCGACCACCGACCTGTACAAGCTGATGGCGCAGGTCGGAACGATCTACTACTTCGCGTTCTTCCTGTTGATGCCGATCTACAGCAAGATGGACAAGACCAAGCCTGCTCCAGAGAGGGTGACCCAATGAAAAAGCTGATTATTGCATTTTTGATGGCGGCGGCTCCCGTACTTGGGCTGGCCTCTGGTGGCGGCGCCCATCTGGATGATGCGGATATTGATCTGTCGGATCAGGCCTCTCTGCAGCGTGGCGCCAAGTATTTCGTCAATTATTGCCTGAGCTGCCATTCAGCCAAGTATCAGCGCTATAATCGCATGGCGAAGGATCTTGGTCTGACCGAGGAAGAGGTGAAGAAAAACCTGATGTTCACCACCGACAAGATCGGTGACGGCATGGACATCGCCATGCCGGCGGATCAGGCCGGGGAGTGGTTCGGCACCGCGCCACCCGATCTGAGTGTAATTGCGCGCGCCAGGGGTGTGGACTGGATCTATACCTATCTGCGCAGTTTCTACCTGGATGATTCACGCCCCTTCGGTGTCAATAATATCGTCTTCCCGGACGTGGGCATGCCCCATGTGCTGTGGGAGTTGCAGGGTGCCCAAAAGGCGGTCCACAAGACTGAAAAGGACTCTGCTGGCAACGATGTGGAGGTTTTCGATCACTTCGAACAGGTGACTCCAGGCTCCTTGAGCCCCGAGCAGTATACCGAGGTTGCTCGCGACCTGACTGCCTTCCTGAGCTATGTCGGCGAGCCGATTCAGATGGAGCGTCAGCGCCTGGGTAAATGGGTGCTGCTGTTTCTGGCGGTGTTCTTCGTGCTGGCTTATCTGCTCAAGAAAGAGTACTGGAAAGACGTACACTGATCCGGCGATACGCCTGAGCTAATAAAGGGCGCACGGTTGTTGTATACTGTGCGCCTTTTTTCGTTAGTTAATTAAAATACGCTTTGCAAGCAGTGGATGCTTGCAACGATGGATGAGTTATGAGAGGTACCAATGGTGGCGGCTAACAAGCGTTCAGTAATGACACTCTACTCAGATCCGCAGGATCCCTACTGTCATCGGGTACGTCTGGTGTTGGCGGAGAAGAATATCACCTTCGAGGTTCATGATATCGACCCCCTCAATATGCCGGAAGAGGTGATGGAACTGAATCCCTATGGTGCCCTGCCGACCCTGGTGGACCGGGATCTCAAGCTTTACGAGTCACGCATCATCATGGAATATCTGGATGAGCGTTTTCCCCACCCGCCGTTGTTGCCGGTGGACCCGGTATCCCGTTCCACTTCACGGCTGTTGATGTACCGGGTTGATCGTGACTGGTACCGGTTGATGGATATCATTCAGGCAGGCAAGAAAGAGGTTGCCAAGGCACGCAAGGAGTTGCGTGAGAGTCTGATCGCCACCGCGCCGGTATTTGCCGCCAAACCCTTCTTCATGAGTGATGAATTTACCCTGGTGGATTGTGCCGTGGCGCCTCTGTTGTGGCGCCTGCCTGGTTTGGGCGTGGAGATCCCCGCCTCGGTCAAGGGTTTGAGCGAATATGCAAGGCGCCTGTTTGAGCGCGAGTCATTCGTGCAAAGCCTCTCCGAAGCGGAAGAAGAGATGCGTGACTGACCCCCGGTTCCAGGTTGAGCCTATGACCTCAAATCGTCCCTATCTTATCCGTGCGCTGTTTGAGTGGCTGGTGGATAATGACCTTACGCCCTATCTGCTGGTGGACGCCGAGCAGGATCAGGTGGTGATTCCGCGTGAGTTTATCGACGAGGGGCGAATCGTCCTCAACATCAATCCCCGGGCGGTTGCTGATCTGCAGTTGGGTAATAAGTGGATCACCTTCAGCGCCCGTTTCAAGGGAGAGCCGCAGGAAGTGATGGTTCCTCCTGGTGCGGTGCTTGGCATCTACGCCAAGGAGAATGGCCAGGGTATGCTGTTTCCCGTGGAAGAGAGCGAAGGGGATGCTCAGTCTGGGGATGAGCCTGAACCACCCAGACCGGGCGGCCGACCTTCGTTGAAGGTGGTGAGGTAGCCGTTCAGCGAAGGCTGGCTGATTCGTCGGGTTGTGGCAGGTCGATCCTGAGGGTCTCCGCCTGGCTGCCCAACATGACGATATAACCGGTCCTGCGGCCGCTGCCCTCAAGACTGTAATCGAACTCGTAGACCCGTCTGAATTTCAGTCCGGTACGCAGCCAGCGCAAACCAAGGCGGCGCAGCGCCACGGTCTGGTCGAGAAACTGGACACCATGGCTCCGGCAGGCGGTCCGGCTGATCCTGGTGGCGGACTCACGCACCCGCAGACTGTCACGCCAGAACCAGATCAGCAGCATCAATACCAGGAGCAGATTCAGGGTCGAGAAAGACATCGCAGGAGTTTCGATAATGGGCCAGATCCGGATTGTACAGGGAGACATCACACAACTCGACGTGGATGCCATCGTTAATGCCGCGAACTCTACCCTGCTGGGGGGTGGCGGTGTCGACGGGGCCATCCACCGGGCGGCTGGTCCCGAACTGCTGGCGGCCTGCCGTCCACTCGGGGGTTGCCCCACGGGTGAGGCGAAGATCACCGCCGGTTTTGCCTTGCCTGCCGCCTGGGTGATCCATACCGTGGGCCCGGTGTGGCAGGGTGGTAAGCGGGGGGAGCCGGCACTGCTGCGCTCCTGCTATGCACGCGCCTTCGAACTGGCACGCGGAAAAGGCCTCGGAAGCATCGCCTTTCCAGCCATCAGTACCGGTGTCTACGGCTACCCGAAAGATCAGGCGGCGGAAATTGCCCTGGAGGCGATGCATGAGGCACTGGCCGATTTCGCTGAGATTGTGGCCTGTTGCTTCAGTCACGAGGATGCAGAGCGCTATGCAGCACTCTGTGCGGATTGTGTTAGTGAATGAGGAGTTTAGATGTTTGCCTGGCTGGATAGAATTCCCCTGCCGATGATCGCCCTGCCGGCCCTGCTATTGGGGCTGGCCCCCTTCGTGCCTGAACCTCATCTATGGGAAAAGCTCAAGATGTTGCTCGGCGGCAGCCTGAGTCGGCCCATCGACATCTTTGACCTGTTTCTGCATGGTACGCCGGTGGTACTGCTGATTATCAAGCTGGTCCGGGGCGAGCGGGAGACCTGAAGCTTTTTCGTTCAGGTCGACCAACCCTTCAGTCCACAGACCTCAACCGATCCAGGCGTAACCGCTGGCGTTCGTCGAAGAGTCTTTTCGAGCCGATCCAGACCGCGGCGGTGGCGCCAAACCCGGTGCCGGCGGAGATCAAGAGCAGGATCA
>JBDLIF010000021.1:0-15722 GCA_039714955.1 Pseudomonadota bacterium
CACTCTCGGCGGATTTCTTCGCTGAACCCCATGTGGATGGGCTTATCGGCTACGGCAAGGTGTTCCATGAGGCGGGTGTGAGCTGGACCCTGAGCACCAAGGCTTCAGAGGCTGGTAACTTCGGCATGTTCATCGGCAGTTACGAGAATATGCGCCGGGTCTCGCTACGCATCAGGGAAGCTGCCCTGGAACTGGGCGTCAAGCGTATCGTGTTTGGTGAATGTGGACATGCCTGGCGCATCGCCTACAGTTTTCTGCACACCCTGGCGGGCCCGTTTGATTTTCTTGATCCCGATTATCCGGTGCCACAGCATATCTGTGAATTCACCTGGAACGAGATTCAACAGGGTACCCTGGAGTTCGACAAGTCTGAAAACGACGATATGTCGATCACCTTCCATGACTCCTGTAATGTGGCTCGCGCCTCCCGTATGGGCCCCACCCCTGGCGGTCAATTCGAAATACCCAGGAATGTCATCAAGTCGGTAGTCAACAACTACCATGACATGGAGTGGGATACGATCCATGAGCGCACCTTCTGTTGTGGAGGCGGTGGTGGGCTGCTCACCGACGACCTGATGGAAGTGCGTGTGAAGGGTGCACAACCTCGCATGACGGCCTTCAAGAATGTCATGGCAGAGAAGGGGGTGACTCATCTGGCGGCAATCTGCGCCATCTGTAAGAGCCAGTTCACCAAGGTGTTTCCCTATTACGGGATAGATATGTTCAATATCGTCAGTGTCCATCAATTGGTGAGCAATGCAATTGTCCTGAACAGGAAGACGGCTCCCGAAGATGCACCGGGCTATGGCGAGGATGATGAATAGCACCCTTGCCTAATATTCAAATTAAATAGACTGCACAAATTAGCAGATCGACCAAGATCAAACAGTTATTGGAGACAAAAAATGGCAACTCCTAGCGAAGAGATGAACAAAGACCTCACCTGGCGCCGTTACGAAGAAGGTGATAACCAGTGGGATGACTGGGGCGATAAGATTTTTGTGCAGGACACCTCTCACAAATGCCCGACCTATGTGCATAAAACCCCTCCGTGCCAGGGAAGCTGTCCTTCAGGTGAAGATATCCGTGGCTGGCTGGCTATTGGTCGTAGTGAGGAAAAGCCACCCGAGGGTTTGGATCGCGACGAATACATGTTCCGTCGCTCAACCGACGCCAACCCTTTCCCATCGATGATGGGCCGTGTCTGCCCTGCACCCTGTCAGGATGGCTGCAACCGGAACGATGTGGAAGACTATGTCGGTATCAACTCGGTGGAGCAGTATATAGGCGACACCGCGATCGAAAAGGGTTTCAAGTACGAGGCAGGTGCGGACACGGGTAAAAAGGTAGCCGTGGTGGGTGGTGGTCCTGCCGGTATGGCGGCAGCCTATCAACTGCGTCGCAAGGGCCACGCGGTCACAATCTTCGACGAGAATGAAGGTCTTGGCGGTATGATGCGTTACGGCATCCCTGGCTATCGTATTCCCCGTGACAAACTCGACAGTGAAATCCAACGCATTATGGATATGGGTGTGGAGCAACGCATGAAGACCCGTGTGGGCCGCGATGTCCCCATGGAAGATGTTGAAAAAGAGTTCGATGCCGTGCTGTGGGCGCTAGGCTGCTGGAGTGGTCGTGGTCTGCCGGTTCCCGGTTGGGAAGGCACCCCGAACTGCGTTTCCGGTGTAGCCTTCCTCAAGGCCTTCAACGAAGGTCGGATGAAAGTAACCGCGGACAAAGTGATTTGTATCGGTGGTGGTGATACCTCCATCGACGTGGTCTCCGTTGCCCGCCGCCTCGGTCACGTTAAGCAGGAGAACCCGACCGATCACCCGGAACTGGTTGTACGTGATGGCTTCGTCGCTCACGACACCGCCGTAACCGCCGCCGCTCAGGGCTCTGACGTTACCCTGACATCACTGTTCGTGAAAGACCAGATGATGGCCGCGGAGCATGAAATCATCGATGCAACCACTGAGGGTGTGACCATCCTGGATGGTGTGATGCCTCTCGAAGTGATCAAGGGTGACGAAGGCCGCGCAACCGCTCTACGGGTCTGTGACTGCACCATGGATGGCATGACACCCATCCCTACTGAAGGCACCGAACGGGTGCTGGAAGCGGATCTGATCGTGGCGGCTATCGGTCAGGGTGGCGACATGGATGGCCTGGAAGCACTGGCCAATGATCGCAATCTGATCGATGCGGATAAATTCTATCAGGTCCCGGGTAAGGCTGGTCACTTCGTAGCGGGCGACATCGTGCGCCCACATCTGCTGACTACCGCCATTGGTCAGGCCTCGATCGCCTCGGACAGTGTCGATCACTACCTCAAACATGAGGAGCAGAAGAAACGCCCGAAGGTCGATGTTCACCACTTCGACCTGTTGAGCAAACTGCATGAAGCCGGTATGGATCCCGAGCATTTTGATTCCAGCGAGGGTGATATGCGCGGTACTTCGGATGCAAAGTATGCGGTACACAACTATGAAGATCGCTCGGCACAGTCGGTCATACCCTCATCCGATCTGTTCCTGGGGCACTTCGAGTTTACCCCGCGTAACAAGCGTTCTGAAGACGTCCCTACGGCAGAAGAGGTGCTGGGTCATTTTCATGAGCGCCTGATGCCTCTCAGCGAGGAGCAGATGGTTGCCGAGACCAAGCGCTGCATGAGCTGTGGCATGTGCTTTGAGTGCGATAACTGTGTGATCTTCTGTCCCCAGGATGCGGTTTTCCGCGTCAAGAAGAACGATTCAACAACAGGTCGTTATGTAGATACTGATTATGCCAAGTGCATCGGATGTCATGTCTGCGCCGATGTCTGCCCGACCGGCTATATCGAAATGGGGCTTGGTGAATAGGAGCTGAGATGCGTAGTTCTTTCTTCAGCAGAAAGTGTTTTGCGGGTCTGATTGCGGGGGTCGTGTTGACGATTTCCGCAATGCAGGCCATGGCGGAGAGCACTTATGTTACAAAAGGGTCGAAAGCGGCTTCTTTGACGTCGTGTGTAGCGGAAACCGATGATATTCGTCGCAACCACATGGATTATATGAAGCATGGCAGAGACGATTCGGTAAGAGACGGTGACCGTAGCGGTAAGTTCAGTCTCTCTGAATGTATCGGCTGTCACTCCGCCACTAGTGCTTCTGGGGAATATGCCCCGGTAGATAGCGATGGACAGTTCTGCCAGCGTTGTCATGCCTATGTCGCAGTCAGCCTGGCATGCTTTCAATGCCATCGCACTACCCCTGAGAAGAGAGACTGATCATGAGTAAAAAGTGTGACCAGCCGAGTATGAACCGTAGACATTTCATTGGCGGTGCTATTGCAACTGCTGGTGCAGTTACCGTTGCGCCTGGTGTGATGCTACACGCGCTGGCGGGAAATGAGCAGGCTAACACCGGAGCATCCAGTGAAAAGCGCTGGGGAATGGTGGTTGATACCAACAAGTGTGCTGACGGCTGTAGCGCCTGTGTCAATGCCTGTAACGATGAGCACAACCTGACGGGGTTTGATCGTCCTGAGACCGATGCACAGTGGATACGCACCGTTAAACTGAAAGATAAACAGTCCGGCCACATCAACCGCATGGTCATGATGTGCCAGCACTGCGAATTCCCTCCTTGTGTGGATGTCTGCCCGACCAATGCCTCTTTCAAGAGGGCGGATGGTATCGTCCTGGTGGACCGGCACAGTTGTATTGGCTGCCGCTATTGCATGATGGCCTGTCCCTATAAGGCCCGTTCCTTTGTACATGAGGCCTTGCAGGATCAGTCAGTGAGTGCACCACGCGGTAAAGGTTGTGTTGAATCCTGTACGCTGTGCGTACATCGGGTCGATGCGGGCCAGACAACAACCGCCTGTCAGGATGCCTGTCAGAAAGAGGGCCATTCAGCCATAGTGTTTGGTGACTTAAATGATCCCAATAGTGAGATCAGTCAAGTGCTGAAGAGCAATAATTCTACGCAAATAAGGGCAGACCTGGAGCTCAATACCGGTGTCCGCTACCTCAATTTGTGATTAAGTAGGGAGCTTGGAAAAGATGAGTAAGATGTACTATCGTGAGCTCTACTGCGGTACTCCGGTACGCTTCTGGATGGGCCTCGCCCTGTTGGGCGCTTTTATAGCGATCGGCTTGGGAGCTGCTTTCTATATGGAACATAGCGGTCACTGGGTGACCGGGATGTCAAACCAGATTGTCTGGGGCCTGCCACATGTATTCGCTATCTTTCTGATAGTCGCGGCTTCCGGCGCCTTGAATGTTGCATCCATCGGTTCGGTGTTTGGTGGCCCGATGTATAAGCCTCTGGGGCGCTACTCAAGTCTGTTGGCGATTGGCCTGCTGGCCGGTGGTCTGATGGTCCTGTTACTCGACCTGGGTCGACCGGATCGGCTGATCGTTGCCATGACTGAATACAACTTCAAGTCGATCTTTGCCTGGAACGTCATACTCTACTCCGGCTTCTTCGCAATCGTCGGTGTCTATCTCTGGACCATGATGGACCGGAGTGTGAACAAATTCTATCGCCCACTCGGTTTTGTAGCCTTCTTCTGGCGTATCGCACTGACCACGGGTACGGGTTCCATTTTCGGTTTTCTGGTTGCGAGAGAGGCTTATGACGCCGCTATTATGGCACCGATGTTCGTCATCATGTCATTCAGTTTCGGCCTGGCCTTCTTCATCATCACCCTGATTGCCGCCTATCTGTGGAGTGATCGGCAGATTGGCGAACTGCGCCTTGCCAAGCTGAAAAACCTGTTGGGTGTATTCGTGGGTGCGGTGCTCTACTTTACCCTGGTCTACAACCTGACCAATCTGTATGCTACCCAGCACCACGGGATCGAGCGCTTTATCCTGCTGGACGGGGGTATCTACACCAAGATGTTCTGGATCGGCCAGGTATTGATCGGCGGTGTACTGCCGTTGTTCCTGATCTACTCTCCGGCGTTTGAAAAATCCCGTTGGGCGATCGCGGCGGCTTCAATCTCGGTGCTGATCGGTGGTTTCTCTCAGGTCTATGTCATTGTGATTGGCGGGCAGGCCTACCCGATGAATATCTTCCCGGGTAAGGAGGTGCTGGAAAGCAGCTTCTATGATGGCGTTGTCAATAGCTATGCCCCAACCCTTGCCGAGGGCGCCCTGGGTGTAGGTGGTATCGCTGTAGCTTTGGCCATGGTTGCCATCGGAGCGCGTATGTTCAAGGTATTCCCGGAGACGTTGGAGGATCCGAATCAGGAGGCCTAACCGTTCACCCCTTCACCGCAGACTAAAATAGTAAATCCACCATCAGCTAGGCTGATGGTGGATTTTTGTATTTTGGGACAACAAGTACTCGGTCAAGGCTGTATTGATGGGTTCAGTTGATCTGTCAGCGTCCATGGCAAGACACGCCTCGCCGCGAATGGCCTTAGTCCTTTGCAAGAGGCGTAACGCCGCCATGGGCGCTGACAGATCAACCCTTCGGGCGCTACTGTGGTGCTCCGCTACGGCGTTACAGCACTTGACAAGGACTAAGGCCATTGCCTGCGTGCTGTGTCTTGTTGCGAAACACCACAGTAACGCTGAATCCATCAATACAACCTTGACGGAGCACTAGAATGCCGTCCATCTATATTTCCGCAGCGCATAAATCATCTGGGAAAACAACCCTATCCATCGGTCTGGCTCGGTCGTTCAGTGATAAAGGACTCACTGTGCAGCCATTCAAGAAAGGCCCTGATTATATTGATCCACTCTGGTTGACATCCGCCGCGGGCAGGCACTGCTATAACCTCGATTTCTATACCCAAACCCATGCAGAGATTCAGGATCTCTATGCCCGACACATGGCGGGCAGCCAACTCGGCCTGATCGAAGGTAACTTGGGTCTATTCGATGGGCTTGATGTAGAAGGATCAAACAGCAATGCGGCCATGGCTGCATTGCTGAATGTTCCAGTGGTGTTGGTGATCAATACCAAGGGCATGACGCGGGGTATTGCCCCGCTGCTGCTGGGTTATCAGGCATTCGATAGCAACATCGATATCGCCGGTATAATCCTCAATCAGGTAGCTGGCACCCGACATGAATCAAAATTAAGACAGGTTATCGAACATTATACGGACTTGGAGGTGTTTGGTGCCATGCATGCCGATCCGGCCATCAATATTGACGAGCGCCACCTTGGACTGATTCCCAGTAACGAGGAGGATCGGTCTGAACGGGTGATCCAGGCCCTCGCCGCTAGGGTTCGTGAGCAGATCGATCTTGAGTCGATTTTAACCATTGCTGATCGCGCCCAAACATTTACATCCGAGGAGACTGTTGTTACTGGTGAAAGGCCATACAGTGGAATCAGGATTGGCTATGCAAAAGACCAGGCCTTTGGTTTCTACTATCCAGACGACCTGGACAGGATGCGGGCGCTTGGCGTTGAATTGATTAGCTTCAACTCCCTGAGAGATCCTCAACTGCCAGAAATCGATGGCCTTTTTCTAGGTGGGGGATTCCCGGAGACTGCCATGCAGGAGTTGCAGCAGAATAGCTCGCTGATGGCTGATATTAGGGCGTTTATCGAAGCAGGAGGCGCGGTCTATGCTGAGTGTGGTGGTCTGATCTATCTCTCAAGAAGTCTGACCTGGGGAGAAAAAAAATGTAAAATGGTTGGGATCATTCCGGCTGATGCGGTAATGCATGTCAAACCACAAGGCCGTGGCTATGTTCAGCTAAGAGAGACGACGCAGAGTCTTTGGTTAAATGATTCTGAGTCCCCTCCAGCGGAGAAGATCAGCGCGCATGAGTTTCATTACTCGTCGCTCGAGGGATTGGACGTTGACATGGCCAACTTCGCCTATGATGTGATTAGGGGCACAGGCATTGATGGCCGGCATGACGGTTATGTCTATAAAAACCTGCTGGCCAGCTATACCCACAGACGTAGCGTTGGTAGTCAAGGTTGGGTAGACAGATTTCTGGCTCATGTGGTAGCCGATAATTCAAGACACCTCTAGGTGAAGACAGGAGCATTGATGTTTAAGCTGACACCTCAAGCGGCGGAACAGGTTCAGGAGGCCGCAAAGCAGGGTGGTACGGAAGGCATGGCCCTGCGATTCGCGGCACGCCGGAAGGAGGATGGCACCTTCGACTATCTGATGGGTTTTGATGAAGTCAAGGAGGATGATATTCAGTTTATTTCTGAAGGGGTCTCTATCGTCATGGAGCCGGAACAGATGCCACTGCTGGACGAAACCACCATGGATTACGCGGAAATGGATGATGGTGAAAAACAGTTTATCTTCGTCAACCCAAAAGATGCCAACTATTCGCCAGCTGCGGATTGATTGAATAAGCCTATTGCGAGCGGCTTCTGTTCAGAGAGCGGCTGATCAACTCTTTCAGAGATCTTTCAACATGCAGTTATCCAGCGAAGACACCTTACGGTTGAATGTGCTGCTGGTGAACAAGCCCCTGGCCATCCGCATCGACGAATCTTCCATGACCCTCTACGGTCTCTCCGAAAAAGGCGAGGCCAAGGTACAGCTCAATCCGACCTGCCGGGATGACCAGTATCTGCGGATTGTCCGTGAATTGTTATCGGGGCATGTGCTGGGTTCTCCTGGCGGCTATCCGATCTACCTGCAGCGCTGGACCCGCATGGGGCAGACCCGTGATGAGAACCTGGAGCATCTGCTGCTGATGGGGGAGCCTGAAGCAGTGGTTGCGGTGACCTGTGCGGCGGGTCTTACCGATGAACTGGCGCGGCGGGCCTGGTGGACCCTGCAGGATCCGGACAATGCTCGCCACATGCTGCGCAATCCGGCCGTGGTGAAGGGGGATATGGGTCCGGAACTGGCCCGCTTTCTGATTGAATACCTGCCATTCGAGACCGAGCCTGAGCTGATTGTCGAAAGTCTGCGGCTGGCATTGCAGCCAGGCCTGGTCGAAGACTCACTGAGAACAAAACTATGGACTCGTTGTAGTCGCAAGCCAACCTATTATCTGGGCTTTCTGGCCAGTACACCGGACGATCTGCCGGAAATGGTACAGCCCAGGTCCTTATCCGAAACCAATCAACGTGAGCTTCAGCAACTGGCCTCAGGGGGCAACCCCTATGCCTCAATGCTACTCAGGGTCTTTTCAGATACGGGTCAGGCCTTTCTGAAAACGGTCGGCAGGGTACTGGAGAAACCCGCTAATCAAGATGTGGTCACCATTCTGCTGGATGTTATACACGACTATTTTATCTTGCTCAGGCCAGAGGGTGATCCGGATCAGACCCTGGATGAGCTGATTGTCGAGGCAGAGGCCCTGTTTGCTCGGCCTGATGATAACCCAGCCATCGGCGCCTGTCTGACAGCAACCCAAGGGCTGGCTGAGGAGTTCAAGGCAATACAGATTCTGTCCGGCTTAGGCTATGGAATCGTCAGGCCAATCTTCAGCAAGACGGATGCCATTGGCAGCCTGATGCGCCGCAAGCTGGAGTCGGTATCCAAACCCCTGGTTGAAATGCTCATGTTGCTTCAGGGGTAACAATTACTTCTCGGAAGGATATATTTCACTCGTGGTCTTTTGTACTACGAAGCTAGACCTCTATCTTGCCCCCCTCTCTCTAGGTTGTGAAATAAGCTGTTCACGTTCGTCCAGAATCGGTATTTAACTTCGCCAGCATACGCACCTGGTTGAGCACCAGGGTTTCCAACTAATTAAAGGTAAATCAAATGAAGTCGCTAATCCAAAGACTGAAAGAGTCATCTTCATACGCTGGCATGGCCGTAGTATTTGGGTTGTCCGGGTATGAAGTACAGGTTTACACCAACACCGAAATAGTGGCGCTTGGATTTTTATCAATCGTGCTGGGTGAGGGTAAGGCTGGAGTAAATCATGAAATATCTGTTTATGATCCTGTCTACGATAGTGTGGCTGGCTATTGGTTTTGCACTGACCATTACGGTATATGCGGAAGGCGATAAAATAGGAAAAGAAAGAGCGAGTCCAAAACCAATCAAAAATAGAGCCAGATTAGTCTGGGAACAGAAATTCAGCCGCATCAACCTTGTTTCGATTGGGTCAGAAACCGGTCAAGCTGATTGGCGAATGCCTGACGATCACTCTGGTTGAGTGAGGGTGGACCACCGGTATCGACACCACTGCTGCGCAGCTCCTCCATGAAGTTGCGCATGCTGAGGCGCTGTTTGATGTTGTCCTTGGTGTAGCGCTCCCCCCGGGGATTGATGGCATGTCCGCCCTTTTCGACTACCGCGGATGCGAGTGGGATGTCAGCGGTGATGACCAGATCCTCCTGCTGCAGCCGTTTGACGATCTCATTATCCGCCACATCGAATCCACCGGGTACCTGGATGCTGGTGACGAATTTTGATGCGGGTGTACGTAAAGGCTGATTGGCAACCAATATCACGGTTGTTTGTGTTCTGTCCGCTGCACGGAACAGGATCTCTTTGATCACATTGGGGCAGGCGTCGGCGTCGACCCAGATCTGCATGGCAGTCTCCGGTTTGTGTAGGTTCAGAAGTTCACTTTTTGAATGGTTATTAGCCCCATCTCTCAGCTGATATCCCACGAAAGGGCGATGGGGATAGGTTGGCGAAACCCACGGCGGCATGGATGCCGCCGTGGAGCGTACACGGACGTATTTACAGCGTGTTTCGGCAGCCTATCCCCACCGCCGAGGCCCAGCTGAGAAATGGGGCTAATCACCTTTTGATTGGCTGATTCTCAGCGTTAGCTGTTCCGGTGGAAGACAGACTTCATTGTTGCAGGCCTGCAGCGTCAGCTCAACGGGCAAGGGGGCGATGTTTGCTGTTGGTTTGCTTTTTTCCAGCAGGGCCTGCAGCTGAATCCTGTTTTCGTAGACTGCCAATGGTTCGCTGGAAAAGGCGAGCTGCTGCATGGAGTCGTTGGGGTAGGTTACCGGGGCAAGCTGCCAGCCACTGGCCCGATCCGAGAGTTTGAGCTGGGTTGGAATCAGCTCCTTGCTCTTGGGCTGGTTAGAGTTGATGTGCCAGCCTTGCGGGATCTCAATGGCTACACTGAGTAGCTGTTTCCCATCGCTCAATGACTGGATGGAGCCTTCCAGGCGAATGCCACCCTGGGCGGCAAATCCGTGTGCGCTCAGCTCCCCCTCGCGGAAATCTTCAATGCCGGTCAGCATATAGGCATAGCTGCTGGGCTGGCGTTCGATGCTGCCGGCGAAACCCGCGATCAGACCATTCGCCTGGTTGCGGTAGTCGAGCTTGCCGGTGCGATGCCACAACATCTGCAGCGCCCGTAAGGCAACGGAACTGCCGGAGGGGATGGCATTGTCAGAGCCGTCATCCTTCGGACGGCTCATGGCGGTGATACCCGCGTCGGCCTCATTCATGAAGAAGCCTCCGTTTTTATCCAGGAAGCGTTCGAGCATGGCATCTACCAGTTCCTGGGCCCGTTCCAGCCATTTGTGCTCACCAGTCAGGTCGTAGAGGTGTAGCAGCCCCTCGGCAAGATAGGCATAGTCCTCCTGGGTGGCGGCGATGGAGGACTGACCATTAAGATGCACCCGCCAGAGTCGGCCAGCCGACTGGCGGTTGTGTTGCCAGAGAAATTTCCCCGCCCGTTCAGCCGCCTGCCGGTAGCTATCGGATGGCAGCAGGTCGGCGGCCTGGGCAAAGGCGCTGAGCATCATGCCGTTCCAGGCGGTGACGATCTTGTCGTCCCGCAGTGGATGTTCGCGGGCCTCACGCTTTTCGCGCAGTATCTTGTTGATCCGGTCGACCTGTCTGCGCAGCTCGGTCAGCTCCAGTTTCTCCTGTGCGGCGAAGTCCTCCAGGTTCAGCTTCAGATGCAGGATGTTATGCGCCTCGAAGTTGCCGCGTTGGGTGACACCGTAGAGCTTGATCGCCAGTTCCGCATCCTCTTTCGGCAATGCCGCATCGATCTGTTCAGCTGTCCAGACAAAGAAGGCCCCCTCCTCACCCTCGCTGTCCGCATCGGTGGCGGAGTAGAACCCCCCGCCCGGTGCGGTCATCTCCCGCATCACATAGTCCAGGGTCTGAGTCACGACCCGGCGATATTTTTCCTGGCCGGTGAGGCGCCAGGCCAACAGGTAGATACGGGCCAGGTGGGCCTGGTTGTAGAGCATCTTCTCGAAATGGGGCACCAGCCACTCGTTGTCGGTGGAGTAGCGGTGAAAACCACCGGCAACCTGGTCGTAGATCCCGCCCCGGGCCATGGCGTCCAGGGTTACCTCGAGGGCATGCAACACAGCCCTGTCGTTGCGCCGTTCGGCCTGGTTCAACAGCAGATAGAGCAGGGGTTCATGAGGGAATTTGGGGGCCAGGCTGAAACCGCCCAGCAGCTCGTCGAAGTTGCCTAGCACCTGGCGGCTGGCCTTGGGCACGATATCGGGGTCCAGGGTCTTGGCCCGGCCCTGGCGGCTGTTATTTTCCTCCACCGCCTCGGCGACCCGCCTGGCCTGCTCCAGCACGTCTGTCTTGCGTTCCACCCAGAGCTGCTGGACTTGGGACAGAAGCGAGGCAAACTGCTGGGGTGGATAGTAGGTGCCGCCGACGAAGGGTTTCCCCTCCGGGGTGAGGAAACTGGACATGGGCCAGCCGCCATGGCCGGTCATCAGCATCACCGCGGTCATGTAGACCTCATCCACGTCCGGGTGGCTCTCTCGGTCCACCTTGATGGTGATGAAATGCTCGTTGAGGAACTTGGCAATCGCCGGGTTTTCAAAACTCTCGCGCTCCATTACGTGGCACCAGTGGCAGGTGGAGTAGCCGATGGAGAGGAATATCGGCTTGTGCTCCTGTTTGGCCCGCGCGAAGGCCTCTTCGCCCCAGGCATACCAGTCCACCGGGTTGTGCGCATGCTGCAGCAGGTAGGGTGAGTCCTCCAGGATCAGACGATTGATATATTCCGGGGAGCCGTCCGGCCTGAGGTGCTCTGTGCGGGGTTTGTAGTCGGGGCCTTTGGCCTGATAGGCGGCAGCCAGTTTTTGCGCGATTTCCATGGGACGTTCCAGGGTATAGGTGGCGGCGCCCGTATGGGCACTGAAGTGAAGGCTGCCGGCTAGCAACGTGGCGAGGAGAATGCGTTTTGTTAGATCGCTCATAAAACTATTCTGACAGTGTATGATGTGGAGAAAAACTGCCTGACTATCTGGAAATAGCCCGGTCTATGGCAGAATAGCCCCATATCGAACAACGGGTAACCGCAGCATGCGTAAAAAATTCACTTCCATCATTTTGTCCGGGTTGCTGTTTTTTCCGGCCTTCGCGCAGCCCGCCGATTTCGCCTCGGCCTACGCGGCCTATGAGTCGGGCGACTATCGGCAGGCCTATAGGGCCCTTAAACGCCTTGCCCGGAGCGACAATGTGCAGGCCCAGTATCTCCTGGGCCTACTCTATATCAATGGGCAGGGCGTCGGACAGGATACGGAACAGGGCCTCAGCTGGTTGAAACAGTCGGCGGAAAATGGCTCCTATTCCGCCGCGGCGGAACTGGGTCAGATCTATATCACCGGCAAGGGGGTCGAGATGAATGACCGGGAGGCGGCCAAGTGGATTGAGTTGTCGGCCGCCCTGGCGGAAGAAGAGGAAGCCGAGGAGGAGTGCGATTAGATCACTGTGACTATGAAGTTCAGCGATTTCGGTTTCAAGGAAAACCCCTTTTCCATCACTCCTGATCCTCGCTATCTCTACCTGAGTCGTGGACATGAGGAGAGTCTGGCGCACCTGATTTATGGTACCGGGCCCAATGGTGGCTTTGTCCAGCTGACCGGCGAGGTGGGTACCGGCAAGACCATGCTGGTACGTAGCCTGCTGGAACAGAAGATGGATAATGTGGACATCGCCCTGGTCCTCAATCCCCGGGTCTCACGGCGGGATTTCCTGGCAACGATCTGCGATGAGCTGGGTATTGACTATCAGGGGCCTCCCTACCTGCTCAAGGAGCTCAACGACAAACTGACGCAACATCTGCTGAAAACCTACGAGGCGGGCCGGCATACCGTACTGGTGGTGGACGAGGCGCAGAACCTCAGTCCCCGGGTGTTGGAGCAGGTTCGCCTGTTGACCAATCTGGAGACCGTCCGTCACAAACTCCTGCGTATCATTCTGGTGGGTCAGCCTGAGTTACAGCAGCTGCTGTCGAGGAAGGATCTGCGTCAGGTGGATCAGCGAATTACCGCCCGCTATCATCTCTCTCCGCTGGGTCGGGCGGAAACGGCCGGATATATCCGCCATCGGCTCGCCGTTGCCGGCATGCGGGCTGACCTCTTTACTCCCGCGGCGCTGCAACTTGTCTACCTGCTCACCAGAGGCCTGCCCAGGAAGATCAATACCCTCTGTGAGCGGACCCTGCTGGCAATTTTCACTACGGGCTCAAGACGGGTTACCGGGGGGCTGGTTTGGCGGGCGGCAGGAGAGATCAAAGGGCGCTACAGGGGGGGCTGGATCGGCCGATGGGCGTTAGCGGGCCTGGTTTTACTCGCCACGGCATCAGCCGCCTGGTGGTCTCTCTCTGAGCTCGACCGGCAGACCCCGGAGGTCCTTGTCCGGGTCCAGTCATTGTGGTCCCGTGCTACTGAGGAAATCAGGGAGGAGATGGCGCAAACCGATTCAGCGGTAAATGCCCTCTTGCCTGAAACAGCGCATGAAACCTCAGGGAAGATAATGCAGGTGGAGGAGATTACACTTCCAAAACCGGCTGCCATGCTTGCGAGCAGAGAGTTGGAGGTTGTCAGTCCCAGGTTCGTGCCGCCGCGTCCAACCATCCGGCAACGGCTTTTTGCGCTCTGGGGTAAAACTGTGTCAGCAGAATTCGCACAGGAGATGTGTAATCAGGCTAGGGCGTTCGGTTTGCGCTGTCAACATGGATCGACTGATTGGGATGATCTGATCAGGATGAACCGGCCGGCCCTGTTGACCTTGAAGGAGGGAGACGCACAACGCCAACTGTTACTACTTGGGATCAGTGGCGGTAAACTGCTGATCGATGACGGAGATGAAGAGGGATGGGTCCAGCAGAGTGAGATCTCACAGCTTTGGAAGGGTGACTATGTCTTGTTTTGGCGTCCTGCCACCGTGACATTTGTGGGCCCGGGGTCATCTGGCGAGGCAGTAACCTGGCTGCGCGAGCGGCTGTCGATGGCGGATCAGAAACCGCTCCCGACAATCATAGGTCTGGATCACTTTGACGACGAATTGAAACAGCGTCTGCAGGGGTTTCAGGGCAGGCATGGATTGGAGATCGACGGTATGGCAGGTTCACACACCATGATCTTTCTGAATAATCTACAACTGCCTGTTGGTACGCCGACACTCAGAAGAGGGGAGTAGAGGTGTCACTGATTCTGGATGCATTAAGAAAGGCGGAGCGTCATCACCGGTTGGGTGAGGTACCCGGGATTGGTGGGTCAATGACAGATGAAGCGGTTCGCTCTCGCTGGCTTGGGTTGCTGCTGCCATCCTTGCTGGCCATTGCCATGTTGATCCTGGGGCTCTATCTGGGAGGCACTAGCACGCCAGAGATAACAAGCGTTCCGGAACAGACTGATCTCAGTTTACCCCTACCTGATTCCGTGCTGCCGGAGCCCTTGGAAGCAGACCCAGTCAAACCTCCGCCAGTTGCCGAGATCGAAACGCCGGAACAGACGAATTCGCTGGCGCCCGTTGTAGAAGAGCCGGTTGTCACACCAAAGCGAGTCGTGATGCCAGTTCCTGAAAAAACCATAAGGCCCACTCAGGCCCCCGCTGCTCCCAAGCAGCTGAGCGAACTACCAGATGGCTTTGTTGAAAACATGCCCACCCTCAATATAGATATTCACAGTTTTGATGAGCAGTCGCACCTCAGCTATGTCTTGGTCAATATGGAGAAATACCGGGAGGGCGAGTATTTGAAGGAGGGGCCATTGCTTTCAGAGATAGTGCGGGAGGGTGTGGTGTTGGAGCATATGGGCGAACGGTTCATCCTGCCGATAGGGAATAATTAGTCGGCAGGAGTAACCATTCGATAGCGGCGGTAACCAAGGATGGATTGTTGTCTGCTTTGTGGAAAGACCTTATATACAACCCTCGTTCAACATGGTTGAATGGGGTGGAATATAAAAATGCTGATGCCATGTACAATAAGGATGCATCGGTAAAATAAGAGGTTTTGAAAATAATAAATGTCCAATATTCCATTTCGATCAGGCTCCTATTGATTATGTTGATGCGGGAAACCGCAACAGGTGCGGCTCGTCTGGGGTTGTTGGTGTGGTGAGCTTTCATAAGGAAGGTTGCATCTGAAATTCAAGCATGGATTGATGTCATTACCCCTGAACAGACGACTTTTTAAGGCAACTGAGCAGAATATTTTTTCGCTATGGTAATTGGCATAATCATCGCCTTTTTAATCACCCTGGTGATAGGGATTTCCGTGGGTGTGGTTATCGTTATCGCCCTGCGAGAGATCGATGGCCATATCTATGAAGGGAGAAATCTGGCTCCTCCGCGTCGGATATTCAAAAGCTATCTACAGGAGATGAGGGACTCGAGGGGGCGAGTGGCTCAGGCAGAGACTACCAAGCCCCCACGTCATCTTCACTACCGGGAATAGCGATCGGTGACAGGTTATTGATCTTCCCGTATGCAATTACTTTCCTGATTACCCCTGATACTCAGCTACTCTGACGGCTGAGATTGTCCATAAGTACCGGGCGTATCTGGGGCGCGGTTGCAGGACACGCAGTGAATAC
>JBDLIF010000022.1:0-15636 GCA_039714955.1 Pseudomonadota bacterium
CCCGCAGCGGTTCGGGACCTGAATCCCTGGTAGCCGCCTCCAGCCAGGCATTGAATCAGCTGGCGCTCAAGCTGAGCCGTCTGTTACAGCAATATCCGTAACTCCTCTCCATTGAAGTAAACCACCGGCTCAGCTGGTGAGGACTGGTGAACCTGCTCGTGCTCGTGCTCGTGCACGAACACGAGTACGAACACGAGAGCGAGCACGCAACCCATAGCCCCTTTCCTCAACCCCCGCTAGGCGGGTGGTTACTGACTTTCTATGTTTCCGTACGGCTACCCACTAGTTTACGCTTGGTTGGGTGGTGGGAGTCTGGGTTGCTTTGGGAGGCGCGATCTCAACCGGTTCTGGGGGCTTGGGTGGCTCATATTTAGTCGCGAGAAACAGCACGCCAATAAGCGGATGGTCTAGATAGTGCAACTTTCCGCTGCGCATGCGGCGCAGGGACCGCAGTCGATAGGGCTGGTAATAGGGGCCAAACCGCATCATGCCTGTCTGCCTTTCACTGGCTGGGCCGGTCTTTTTCGGGCGGCGCAGGATGAGATCGGTCTCCAGGTGCAGATAACGTTTGACTCCGATCTTGACGGTTCCTTCGATCTTTGCGGGGGCATTCTTCTGAGGCAGTTCCAGGTAGAGCAGCTGAGCCCGGTCCGGTGATGTCATCTGCTGGCGCCAGGCCAGATGCAGGTGAGGACGATAGTTGCGGGAGCGTTTCAGGCGTTGCTCATGTGCCGCTAGCCGCCATTCGGATTTAGGCAGGGTTGTATAGGGGATGGGTTTATGCTGGCCTGAACCTTTCCGTGGGGCCTTGATTGGCAAGGGAACAGCATTCAATCTGGAGGGTGTGCCCGGATCCTGCGGCCAGAATTCTGAACTGCCCGCACCCTTGGCGATCCGCTCGAAGATGATCATCTCGAACTGATACCAGGGCGCCTCTGACGCCTCAATCCTGAGAGGCGCGGATGCGAGGATGGAAAGGCTAGTAACGACTAGCCAGATAACACGAATCTTGTGCACGATGATGGCCTTTACTTGCATATTGATTTTGCTGGTGACTTACAATCGTGAGTGGCCGGATGCGGGCTGTCGGGACATGCCGTTACTCAACAGTTCATAGGATAGCCGACAGGTACCTCCTTGGGACGCCGTGAATACTTCCCTGTAGGCTCCAGGATGGCGTCTTGCCGCCAGGGTCCCGCCCCCCCGCACCCGGCCGCCCGGTCGGTTAACTTGAGTATTATAATCACCTTAATCTTTTCACCATGGTAGTTCCTCTGTGGTGAATAGGTACTTCAGTTTATCAGGGTGTCGAGCAGATCGTGCATCTTTGTGACCCGTTGCTCGGGGATCTCCAGGTCCGCCAGGTAGCGCAGTTTTTCTCCACCGTCCATCTTGTAGGTGTTGGGGCGGCTCTGGATCAGGCGGATCAGCTTCAGCGGATCGAGCTTGGGCTGCTCATCGAACAGCAGCCGGGCGCCCTTGGTTCCGGCCTCGATCTTACGGATGCCGAGGGGGTGGGCACGCAGTTTCAGCTCGGTGATTGCGAACAGGTTCTTGGCGGCTTGGGGCAGCAGCCCGAAGCGGTCGATCATCTCCACCTGCAGCTCCCGCAATTCGTTCTTGTCCCTGGCGCTGGCGATGCGTTTGTAGAGCACCAGGCGGCTGTGCACATCCGGCAGATAGTCCTCGGGCAGCAGGGCGGGGAGGTTGAGTTCGACCTCGGTGCCATGATCCAGGGGCCGGTCCAGTTCCGGCTGACGGCCGGCCTTGAGGGCATCCACCGCCCGCTCCAGCAGATCGGTATAGAGGGAGAAGCCGATCTCGGTGATCTGGCCACTCTGCTCGGCACCCAATAGTTCGCCGGCGCCGCGGATCTCCAGGTCATGTGTCGCCAGGGTGAATCCTGCGCCAAGATCCTCTAATGATTCAATCGCTTCCAGACGCTTCTTCGCGTCAGCTGTCATGCTCTTTGGCGGTGGCGTCAGCAGATAGGCATAGGCTCGGTGGTGGGAGCGCCCAACCCGGCCGCGGATCTGATGCAGCTGAGCCAGGCCCAGCTTGTCCGCCCGGTTGATGATCATGGTGTTGGCGCTGGGCACGTCGATGCCGCTCTCTATGATGGTGGTGCAGACCAGCAGGTTGAAGCGCTGATGGTAGAAGTCCCGCATGATGGTCTCCAGCTTACGCTCCCGCATCTGGCCGTGGGCCACCTGCAGACGGATGCCGGGCAGCAGCGCCTCCAGCCGCTCCGCCATGTTCTCAATGGTGCTCACCTCGTTGTGCAGAAAGTAGATCTGGCCGCCGCGTTTCAGCTCGCGCTGACAGGCCTCGCTGATCAGCGCATCGTTCCACTGGCTGATGAAGGTCTTCACCGGGTGGCGCAGGGCCGGTGGGGTGGCGATCACCGACAGGTCACGCATCCCCGACATGGCCATGTTGAGGGTGCGGGGGATTGGCGTGGCGGTAAGGGTGAGCAGATCCACCTCACTGCGCAGGGCCTTCAGCTTCTCTTTGTGGCGTACCCCGAAGCGGTGCTCCTCATCGATGATGACCAACCCCAGGTTTTTAAATTTTATGCTCTCGGAGAGCAGTTTGTGGGTGCCGATCACGATATCGATGGTGCCGCTATTCAGACCATCGATGACCTGTTGCTGCTGCTTGCCGGTGCGGAATCGTGACAGACTCTCGACCTTCACCGGCCAGTCGGCGAAGCGGTCGGCGAAGTTCTGATAGTGCTGCTGGGCCAGCAGGGTGGTGGGCACCAGCACCGCGACCTGCCGGTTACCCTGGGTGGCCATGAAAACGGCGCGCATCGCCACCTCAGTCTTGCCGAACCCCACATCGCCGCAGACCACCCGGTCCATGGGACTGGATGAGGCCATGTCCGCCAGCACCGCCTCGATGGTCTGCTGCTGGTCCGGGGTCTCCTCGAACTCAAAGGAGGCGGCGAAGGCCTGGTACTCCTCATCCGGTTGCGGGAAGGCGATTCCCCGGCGGGCGGCCCGGCGTGCATAGATCTCCAGCAGCTCAGCCGCCACGTCCCGCACCTGCTTGGCCGCCTTGCGTTTGGTCTTTTCCCATTGGTCACCACCGAGCCGATGCAGCGGGGCATTTTCCGGCGAGGCCCCGGCGTAGCGGCTGATCAGATGCAGGGAGGCTACCGGCACATAGAGCTTGTCGCCTCTGGCGTATTCCAGGGCGAGAAACTCGGTGGTCATGCCGCCTACCTCCAGGGTCTGCAGGCCCAGGTAGCGGCCCACGCCGTGGTCCTCATGCACCACCGGGGCGCCGATATTGAGTTCGGTGAGATTGCGCACGATCTGGTCCGGGTCCTGGCTGACCTTGCGCCGGCGCCGCTCCTGGCGCACCCGCTCGCCGTAGAGCTGGGTCTCGGTAATGAGGACGATGCCCGCCTGCTCCAGCCAGAGCCCCTGTTCCATGGGGGCGACGCAGAGACCGATCGGCATATCGCCATCGACGAAGTGGCGCCAGTGATCGACCAGGATCGGTTGGATGTTCAGGTCGCGCAGGGTGCCCAGCAGCATCTCCCGACGTCCGGCGCCCTCGGCGATGAAGAGGATGCGCAGCTCCTGGGTGGCGATGAAGTTCTGCAGGGCGGCGGCCGGGCGTTGCGCCCGAGCCTGAAAGGCGAGCGCCGGCGGCAATTTGGTATTGAAGTTGAAAAAACCGGTGTAACCTTTTGATCGTTCAGGCACTTCGCTTCGCTGGAGAGCGATGGAGTTGCCTCGATTGATCTCGCCAAACAGGTCATCCGCCGGCAGATAGAGCTTGCCGGGTGGCAGCAGGGGACGCTCAAGATCATGCCGCCGCTCTTCATAGCGTCCCTTGACCTCCTCGAAGAATTGACCGGCCTGCTCCCTGATCCCTTCGAACTGAATAAACAGGTGTCTGTCGGGCAGATAGTCGAAGAGGGTGGCGCTCTCCTCGAAGAACAGGGGCAGGTAATATTCCAGGCCGTTCGGCACCCGGCCTTCCGAGACATCCTGGTAGATCAGGCTGCGCTGGGGATCGCCCTCGAACTGGCTGCGATAGTTGCGGCGAAAGCGGGTGATGCCCTCCTCGTTGAGAGGAAACTCCCTTGCCGGCAGCATGTTGATCCGGGGTATCTTCTCCCGGGAGCGCTGGGTCTCCGGGTCGAAGGTGCGGATGCTGTCCACCTCGTCATCGAACAGGTCGATGCGATAGGGCAGCTGACTGCCCATGGGAAAGATATCCAGCAGTGAGCCCCTGACCGCGAACTCCCCGTGAGAGAACACTTGGGAGACGCACTGGTAGCCGCTCTTTTCCAGCTGCTGGCGGGTGGTTTCCAGGTCCATCCTCTGGCCGTTCTCCACCACCAGGGCGTGGCCGGCGAGAAAGGAGAGTGGAGGCAGGCGCTGCATCAGGGTGGCGACCGGCACGATCAGGATGCCCCGTTCCAGCCAGGGGAGCTGGTGGAGGGTCAGCAGTCGCTGGGAGATGATCTCCGGCAGGGGTGAAAAGACATCGTAGGGCAGGGTCTCCCAGTCCGGAAAAGCGATCACCGGTGTTTGCGCATCCCGCAGAAAGAACCTGAGTTCGCTTTCCAGGCGGCTGGCGCTCCGGGCATCCTCGCTGACAACCAGCATCAGCCCGGGAAAATTGCCTGCCGCCCCCGCGATGGCGAGGGAAGCGCTGCAGCCGTAGAGTTGTCCCCACTCTAACCGTTCATCCGGTCGCTGCGGCAGGGGAGGATTAAAAGCTGATTGAACCATGTCCGGCTGGGTAGTCATTAAACTGGCTGTACGACAAAAGCCGGAATTCTCTCATAACTCTGATGTCAGGTCAGGTGCATACAGCAGCCCTTTCAAGGTGATATTTCATCCTTTGAGGAGCATGGCGGTTGAGACCTGGGGTCGGCTCGAATCGTAATTTCGTTTTGTTCACGTTTATTTTCAGATTGTCGATGATTAGCGAATCCACCCTACGTTCATCGTCTCTTGGGAAACGACAAGTGGACCTGATTGGATTCCTCTTGGTTGGTGTTTACTGGGCTCAGCTCCTGGGTGGAACAGTTGATGATTTGTGGATTTTTGTCCCTATCGAAGACTAATACCTGTTTATATGGTAGAGTTCGCGAGTTGTAATACGTGGCATCTGAAAGCCAACCGGGCATCACCAGATCGGTGCTCCCGATTCTGCCACGAGCCTCACCCTCTAACTATTCAGCAGCACTTACCCGCAATGCCAGGGCAGCGCGAGCTCCAACTGCTGAGGGTGGATTCCGCTTTTATTTTCAACCTGGACACCCGGCCGAATGACCGTGAACTGCCAAAAATATCAAGTGACGGAGGTGCACCGTGAGAATAGCAATCTGTGGTGGTGGCAACGTCGCCCATGTGCTGGCGGGGCTGTTAAGTCAGAGAAAAGGGCTTGAAATCCGGGTACTGACCAGGAAACCCGATCTTTGGGGCGAGTCCATCCGGGTTCTGGATGACCAGGAGCGGAGCACAACCGGGCGGCCCCACTTGATCTCCAACCAGGCCAGCGAGGTCATCCCCGGGGCAGACCTCGTCATTCTGGCACTACCGGCCTATGCTCGCACAGCCGTCCTGAAAACGATTGCACCCCACCTGACCGGGAACGTCTGGGTCGGTTCATTTCCAGGCAGCGGTGGATTCGACTGGTTGGTACAAAAGGCCTTGCAGGGTGCTTCAGCCAGCGTCTCCATTTTTGGGGCACAGCGTGTTCCCTATATCAGCCGCATTATCCACTATGGCAGGGAGGTTTTCGGCAGCCCCAAAAAGGAAGGGATCGCGATCGCCGCCATCCCGCGGAACCGATGCAGTGAGATCGCCTCCATCCTCGCGGATGTCCTGCAAATGCCGGTGAGCTGTTTGAACAATTTTCTCGAGATCACCCTGTCCACCTCCAATCCAATCCTTCATCCCGCCCGCATGTACACGCTTTTTCACGACTATAAGACGGGCAGATTCTGGCGGGAACGCATCCTTTTCTACGAAGGCTGGGATGCTGCTGCATCTGAATTGCTGATCAAAATGGATCGGGAGGTGCATGACATCTTTGCCCGCATTCCCCTGGACCTGTCCGGTATTTCACCGCTGCTGAAACACTACGGCGTACAGAACGCGCAGGAACTGACCCGTAAGATCTCCGGCATTGCCTCATTCAAGGGTATTCCAACACCCCTGCTGGAGACAGAGGACGGCTTCATTCCGGATTTTCAATCCCGCTATTTTACCGAAGACATCCCTTTTGGCTTGCTGATCATCAAGGGCGTCGCGGCCATTACAGGCACTGCCATACCCGCAATCGACAGGGTCCTCACATGGGCCCAGGAGATGATGCACAAAGAGTACATCGTCGACGGGAAACTGGGGGGGGAGGATATTGCCGAAACCCCCATACCGCAGAATGCCGGGATTGTCACAACGGCTGAGTTGGTACGGCAGGCAACGCTGTGATTTCCAGATTGGAAGTCCCTTTTTTTATCACGGCCCGAATCACAACCCGGGTCAAAGGTGAAGTAGATGCAAGCAATTATTCTGGCTGCCGGAATGGGCAAGAGGCTCGGTAAGGTCACCGCGGACAACACCAAATGCATGGTCAAGATTCACGATCAGACCCTCATCGAACGGATGCTGGACATCCTGGCCAAGACAGAGGTGAACCGGGTCATACTGGTGGTCGGGTACAAGTCGAAAAACGTCAAAAAGCTGCTGGGTCACAAATACAAAGGGATGCAGATCGTTTATGTGAGAAACAAGGTCTACGATAAGACCAACAATATCTACTCCCTCTTTCTGGCAAAGCGATATCTGCTGGAGGATGACACGATATTGCTTGAGAGCGACCTGGTCTTTGAAGAAAAGGTCGTATTCGACCTGATTGAGAATCCCCACCCCAATCTGGCCATAGTCGCCAAATACGCTGCCTGGATGGACGGGACCGTCGTTACCCTGGACGATGATGACAATATTATTCAGTTCATTCCGAAGAAGGATTTCGATTACAGCCAGGTCGAAGGCTATTACAAGACCGTCAACATCTATAAGCTGTCCCGTGATTTCTCCATCAACAGCTACGTACCTTTCCTGAAGGCCTATCAGCAGGCGTTGGGTAAGAATGAGTATTACGAGCAGGTACTGCGGGTCGTCACACTGCTCGAAACCCAGGACCTGAAGGTCCACCGGCTCTCCACCGAGAAATGGTATGAGATCGACGACCAGAAGGATCTGAACAATGCGAGCACCCTGTTCGCTCCCGAGGGGGAAAAACTCGCGCTCTACCAGAAGCGGTTTGGCGGCTACTGGCGTTTCCCGTTTCTCAAGGATTTCTGCTATCTGGTGAACCCCTATTTCCCGCCCCGCAGAATGCTGGACGAAATGAGGTATCACTACCGCAGCCTGCTGACGGAATACCCATCCGGATTGAGCATCCAGAACCTGATGGCCTCAGAGATGTTTGCCTGCGACGCCGGCGAGATCATCGTCGGCAATGGTGCAACCGAATTGATCAATGCGCTGTTCGATTTCGTCACCGGCAAGGTGGGGGTCATCTTCCCCACGTTCAATGAATATCCTGAAAGAATCGGTGATGCCAATGTGGTCCAATTCATCCCGGAGAATGCGGACTACAGTTACGGTCTGGAGGATCTCAAACAGTTCTCGAAACAGGTGGAGACCCTGTTGCTGATCAACCCGGACAATCCGAGCGGCCACTATCTCTCCACCGATGATGTTCACCTGTTGTCTAGCTACTTGAATAAAAAAAACAAGCGTCTGATTCTCGATGAGTCTTTTGTCGATTTCACTGCCGATGGCATGCATAACACCCTGATCTCATCCGATGTACTGCAACAGCATCCCAACCTGATCATCATCAAGAGCATCAGCAAGAGCTACGGCGTACCGGGTTTGCGACTCGGGGTTATCGCCACCAGCGATGCCGACCTGATCGGCTCGATCAGGGAGCGTATATCCATCTGGAACATCAACTCCTTTGGTGAGTTTTTTCTGCAGATCTTCGGCAAATACCGATCAGACTATCATCTCGCCTGTACACAGATCACCGCGGAGCGGGACCGCTTCTTCCTGCAACTCAAGAAGATAAAATTCCTGCGGGTGATCCCCTCCCAGTCGAACTATTTTCTCTGCGAGTTGATGCACAAGTACTCCGCCACCGAGTTGACCACCCTGTTGCTGGAGGAGCACGAAATATTGATCAAGGATTGCACCGGCAAGATCGGCTTCGAAGGCAGAAATTATGTCCGCATCGCCGTCCGTGATAGACAGGACAATGACTTCCTGCTCGAGAAGCTGCAGGCGCTATAGATACTCTCCGATGTACTGGAAGGCTTGAGCGACTCGAATTCTTGCGTTCGAGTCACATTTCGTAACCAACCTTTTTGAGAACCCAGTCCGCAAATACACGCAAATGAACGCAAATAAATAAACATTGCCATTTGCGTGTATTTGCGTTCATTTGCGGACAAATAATCAAAAAATGTCTGAGGCGAAGCCTCGTTACCTAATATATGGAGAGGCAATGACAAAAAGCACCCGCCCCTTACTGACCCCGAATCAGATTACCGTATTTCGGTTTCTTCTGATCTTCCCCCTGTTTATCGGTTGGTTTCTGACCCAGGACGAAACCATCAGGATCGGGATCGCCCTGACCTTTGCCGCCGTTTTCGTGGGCGACTGCTGGGATGGGATCATTGCCAAACGCTATGACATGCGGTCGGTATTCGGGGCCTATTTTGACCCCATCGTGGACCATATCTCCTATTTCGCCCTCTGCATCATGCTGATCGAGGCAGGACATCTCTCCTTGTGGTTCCTGTTCGTGCTGCTGACGCGCGACTTGTTGGTGGTGTTCATCAAACAGTTCGCCGGAGCCAGCAATGTGGTGGTCAGCGCATCGATCTTCGCCAAGGTAAAGACCGACCTGATATCGGTTCCCCTGGCCGGCGTCTATCTGATTGCGGTTGTGCCGGAGCCCTGGCAGATGGCCGTCCTGCTGGGCGTCGCCGCCTACCTGCTCACCCTGCCGGTATTTTTTAACCCTTCCAGGGAACATACGCTGACCACCCGCATTAGCGTGCTGTTGCTGGCGCTGCTGTTCTGGCTGCGACCGGAGCAAACCCCACTCGCTGACTACTACGAGATGCTCTACATGGGGCTGGCCCTGCTGCTGGCGGTGGGTTCCGGCATCGGATATCTCTGGTCAAGCCGGGACCTGCTGTTCCAGAAGCACACGGAATCATGATAGAAAAACTCCGCGATCGCCTGGATATTCTGTTCCAGACACTTCAGGAATTGGGTCGCTATCAACTGGAACGCCAATCGGAAGCTGTGGCGCAGATCAAAACCGATGATTCGATGGAGGATGCCTGGGCCGCCAATGAGGTGTTCTCCGAGGTGGATATCCATACGGAGCGGCGGCTGCTGGCATTCTGTAAAGAAGAGTACGGCGAGTACCCGGTTATTTCCGAAGAGTTCAATGCACAAAACCAGCCGCCAGCGGACACCGAATACACCATCGTGATCGACCCTCTGGATGGCACCAAACCCTATCTGGAGGGCAGCGACGGCTTCGGTATCAGCTTTGGTGTGATGCAGCGGGGCCGTTTTGTCTTCGGCGCGAATTTCTATCCCGCCCTGGAGTCCCTCTACTATGCCTTTGCCGATGCCGACGGTGTCTTCGATCAAAATCACCGGCAAATCCCGATTCCGACCCAGTGGTCCAGTGAGTGCTACCTCTCTTTGGGCTTTTACGATCTGTTGCGGGAAGCGCACAGGAGCCCGGCGCGGATCCAGGCGGCCCTGGGGGTTCAGGTCGGCAATTATCCCCGCTCGGCAATCTATATATTCAAGCGGATTCTGCAGGGAGCAACCTTTGCCTACATGAGTCGCGGCGCCTTTCTATGGGATATCGGACCCTCCTCCCTGTTGTTGGAAAAAGTCGGTTGCCCGCTGTTGGATCTCCATGGAGAGAAGGTCGATTTCCAGGAACTGACCGCCCCCCCTTTCCGCCACCCGGCAGTGGTGGCCCTACCGGGGGGGGAGAGCGCATCTTTCCTGACCAAACTACAGTCGATTCTTGCGCCGGAAATAATTCCCGAACCAAGGAAAATTGTGCAGGGTACGGCCGCCGATTGAACCAATCGATGGCCACAAAATTTCAAGCCTATGCAGCGGACCGCCTGAATCAGTTCCCACAACTTGTCAACATCCCCGATGACCTGCGTCGGGAAATCGAACTCGAGGAAAAGGTATTCATCCTCCGGTTTCTGCAGACAGAGCACTCCGATTGGTTATTGCGGCCCTTTTATACGCTGTCTGCCAAATCGAGATATAGTCTAAAAGAATCCGTTGGTGCAGTAAGCCTTGTGCCCGTTGCACTGGTACTCCATCAAGGTAGTATTGATGAACTCAGCGAGTCGGGAAGCGGTTGGCCGCAAGGCGCGCCTCGCCGGTAATGGCAAGCCCTTATCAAGAGGTGCAACGCTGAGGACGACTGCTTCCCGGCTCGCCCGAAGGGAGCTACCCAGATGATCCAATACGGCGTTGCAGTCCTTGAAAAGGGCATGCCATTCTCTGCGGACTGCGCCTTGTCTTGGATCATCTGGGTAGCTCTGAATCCATCAATACTACCTTGATGGAGTACTAGAACTGCTCTCATTTTTCAGGAGGCTGCGTAATCATGCCGAAGTTGCCAAATATGCTGGGCCGCCTTCTCTGTTGGCTGGGGTTGCACGATTACCGGGTCGTCGACAGGTCCTTCGGTTTCGGCCCCGGTGGTGATACCGAAAAGGTACAATGCCGGCGTTGCGGGCAGGTCATCATACGAAAGGCGTGAAGGGGAGGGGTAATACGATGACGGAATCAGAACTGATCGGCAAAATGACGCAGGCACTGCGAGAACTTCCAGAAGAGGCAGTGCACCAGGCAGTGGAAGTAATTATTGTTCAGATGTCTGATGCAATTGCTTCCGGCCAAGGCGTGGAAATCCGTGGTTTGGCAGCTTCTCACTGCGCTACCGCTCGCCTCGTATCGTTCGAAACCCCAAAACTCAGGAGAAGATAACGAAACCAGGATGGCATACGATTCATTTTAAGCCTGGAAAATTGTTGCGTGAACGGGTGAATAACCGTGGTATCAATGCTCTCCAACCAGAGCCTAAAAAGGCCACCTGACCAGAACATATAGGTAATACCACCAGCCCTTTTAAGGTGCTTACTCAGTTCCCGGATCTTGATTTCTTGCTCCCACGCGTGGCGAGAAGCCTGGCAGGCGCTGCCATGGGATCGTAAGGAACAATCCTTGTCTTCCCGCCGACGGTCACGCTGGCCTACATCTGCTGGTGGAAACGGTGGCCGTCACCACAAGGACTCAATCATCCTCATACCACATGGATGAGGATAATGTTTAAGACTCAGAACGAGGCGTAGAGAAATGCTGTGGGACCCTGGAAATCATACGTGAAGCTGCCTTTCAAATTGTCCCTCTCAACATCCAGGTCATAACTATAATAGGCGTAACCGGCACCTATCCCAAAGTTATTAGTCAGATCATAAGCCAGCATTCCACTGGCATTGAGGAGACTGCCATCATACTCATCATAATCCAGGGTGAAGAACTGGACCCAACCACGCATGTAAAGCTTGGGCGTGAAGGCATATGAACCAGTAAGCCCCAACATAGGCAATGGAATGGTAAATCCTTCGTCATAGGTTCGTGAGGCCTGATCATCCACCACCACCTCATTACCCTCTCCATCGACAATCACGAGTTCTCCCTCGCCTTCAATCGTTATCCCAATACGGGTGGTATGTAAGCCAAGCAAGACCCCCAGTTCCTTCTTGCCGTCATTGATGAATGAATAGCCGTAAGCGAGGCGATAGACTTCGCTTTCAAAACCGCCCCTAATTTCGGTGCCAACTGACCACCGAATATCGTCGGTTGTCGTACCCTCTTTCGTCCAGGTACTCGATGCAGTACGCTCCAGATCGACATAGGAGAAATCGAGCATGTGGCGGGGATTGAAGCGATAGGTGATATCGAACAGCGGGAGCGTTTTTCGCTCCGACAGATTTAGATCGTCCTCGAATGAAATCTCCTCGCCAATCACACCATCATTGGAGTCGACCCGGATTTTTGTGCTGGTCTTTGCCCAAAAGCCAGAAAGACGGAAATTGAAGGATTTGTTGAATCCGGTGCCGAAAAAGTCATCATCCGCCAGAGTGAGGGATGAACAGAACAGCAGCGTGCCTGCAAGAAAAGATGTCGCCAACGGCTGATTGATAAGTCTTTGCATAATTCACCTTGTTGTAGAAATGGGCCGCTTTACCCAGAAAACTAACGGTAGAGTATATATCAGATGTCACTGAGTGCCTCAGGACTTGCTATTGCAACTGCAAAAAATTGATTTCGCTTGGAGAAACCCCCGGCAATCTCCTGTTCAAAGTGCTTGTTTAGAAGGTGTAGTCGTCATGGAAGTCGTAGCCATCACCATTTTTTTGTTTTTTGCGTTTGTTTATATTTTTGTCCTTAATGATGTTGCCAAGCAGATCGAGATCGAGATCTTCCTCAATAATGTCTTCGCCACTCACGCGGCGGTAAAGTTCGCTGGTCCTGGTCAGAAAGAAGTGGGAGGCGAATCGGTTGGGAGGAAGAGACCGCCAATTGGGATTGCGTTCTTCGAATTGGCGCATATCCTCCTCGGTGCCCTGTTGCGCCTTTAGGTAGTCGCGACGTAGCTGGATAAAGGACGCAAGCGATCTGCGATTACGTTCGCCCATAAACGCGGGGTCGCGGGGTGTCAGGAGGATGATTACGGAGGTGTTGGTTTCAACGGTGGTAGTCGAGGAGAAGAGGTACTTGATCAGCGGGATTTCTCTGAGGATGGGCACACCCGAATGCGAGGTGCGCGATTCGCGCTGGCTGAGGCCACTGAGGATCAGGGTCTCACCGAGACCGAGGACCGCTTGACTGCTGACATTGAGCTTGTCGAAGACGACGGAATCGTCCTCCTGGGTCGCTGTCAGGAACTCGAGCACACTGGTGCGCTTCGCTTGAATCTTGAGATGGATGCGGGGCTCGCCGTCGTCGCCTGGTGTGCGCAACAAGGTTGGCGTGACCATAAGCGATGTGCCGAAAGGGTAGGGTTTGATGTCACCGCTCTCGAGCCCGGATACCTTAAAGACCCACTCGCCTCCGGCAAGAAATTCGGCGGGCGTGCCGCTCAGGGTGGTTAGATGCGGGCGGGCGAGAACAGCCACCCGCTCGTCGACCGCATTGGCGATGTTCACGTCGTAATCGACGGACGCGATAGCCAGTGAGCCGCTTTTGGGAAGCTCGATGTTATTCTGGATAGTGCCCGGCGCAGCCAGGCCGGTCCACTTCTCAACCGGATTGGATGCAAAGGCCGTGTAGCTCAGCTCAATGAGTTGCAGAAAGTTAAAGCCTACCGTTTGGCTTTCCACGCCGATGATGATGAAGATGACCGCGTCCACCTCCAGCATGCGCTGGGGGTCCCCGGTATCCGTAGCCGTCAAGTCGAGGACATTGGGCCAGCCCGCAAGTATTCGCTCCAGTATCTCCTGCTCTTGCGGACCTCGTGTCCAGCCGGTCAGGGTGAGCATGCCGGCGCGCGCTTCCACCTTTATATGAGGCAGATCCCGCAGCAGTTCACGGAGTTCCTTGGCCTTTGCCTCCGAGTAGGGAGCGGGCTTCACGACAGCCCTCCTCTTTTTGGGGGCTGAGTCTTTCTTGTCCTTCTTATCGATGGTCGGCGATTCCGTCTGCCCTGCGCCAGGGTCCTTGAACTTGACCAACCAGTCAGGCTCGGATTTTTTACCCTTAGTTTTCTTGCCGGCGGCTGCGACCAGTAGAGCAAGATTCCGACTCGCGATGGTATTCACTTCATCTCGGTGCAATACCTCCTCATAGGTGCCGATGGCGAACTCCGGGAGCCCCGCCAGGAAGTAGGCCTTCGCCAGATTGTTGTATGAGGGGAGATAATCGGGATTGTAATCGATGGCCGCCTCCAGCAATTCGGCCGCAGGAACCGCTTGATCGCGTCGCAGCAACAGCGTCCCGAGATTGTGGAGGGCTTCGGGGTATGTCGGGTCGAGCGTAATGGCGCGTTGAAAGCCGATAATCGCCTGATCTTCCATACCTTGCCATGCCAGCAGAGAACCCAGCATGTAATGGGCCTTGGGGTCGCGCGGATTGTCCTGGAGAGCGAGTTTAAGCTCAAGGATGGCTTCGTCTATGTCGCCCGTTGCCAGCGCGTCTTGAGCAGAGTGGTAGTTTGCCGATTGGGAACGGGCCATTACCGTCCAGGAACAGACGATGAATAGAATCATCGCGGTAGGCAACGCTGCTCTTTTCAAGCTTGATAATATCATGGCACTTCAACGTTGTTTTTTATCCAATACGGGCTCAAAGCTTATCATTCCTTGCTTTTCAGTGCAGGGAAGAGCGACAACAGCCCCCAGAACTTGCCGCGGAAAAGATAACCGGTCCGCCAGAGCACCATACCCTTAGGGTATAGCCTCCACTATTATTAGCGAAACCACCAAATAATCAATGGCGCATCGATAAACATCCAATCTTTTTAAATTATTCACCAATTCTCGAACGCGCCGCATTCACGGACCCATAAGCCCGCGGATAAACCGCTTCTGACCTCTCCTGGGGCCGAAAGTAAGCCGTTGAACGATAATGCGCTAGGCTATCTTCGCTTGCTCATATTCTGGTACAAATCGATCATCGGCTGCTGATTCACAGCGACCAATCCCTCCCCCGCCCTGTCGAGGTCAAACACGAGCAGCATCACCAGCGCAAAGGTCATCGAAAGCGCGAGGTTGGACGTATGGCTGCGCCGGCTGCCCCCCATTCCGAACTGATAGCCTACTGCGACCATCGCGACACCCGAGGCAAAGATGAGCGTCCACCACACAAAACCCGGGATTCGGTAGTGCGCCCCGAGAACGACACGCTTGGTGTGCAGGTTAAAAACGTTGTTGAGGGCCGAGGTAAAGAGCACATAGCTCCTGGGATGACTTTCCGCTTCGGCCAAGGCCTCCGCGTGGGACCACATCGATGCCTGCAGCGCCTCGGCGCGCCTTTGCACCAATCCTAGGGTATCGGGCTGGCCGTAAGCGTAGACCATGCCAACCCGGACCTGAACATAATCCCGCAGCAAATTCCGCACCGTGGTCCGGTGGGGCTCGGGCAGGAGGTTCGCGCGAAGGTAGGTTGTCTGAATGGCATTCACATCGTCGAGCAACGCTGCCTTGCGGTCGTCGAATCGGTGGGTTGCCGATCCGAAAGTGAGCGCGATCACGAACGCCAGCATGCCAAGCACTGCCCCCACTACGGTGCTGACGGGACCCGTCGGTTCGTCTGAGAACCTCTTCCGACGGCGCCTCCCAAGCCATAGGCCGGACTCGATCGCCAGGAGCGCAATCAGGACCATGGACGCAAACACAACTCCAAGGGGAACCGAGTCGAGACCATAGCCCTCCTTGGCCTTGCCCGACTCCACTGCCCGGATCGATGGCAGAATCACGCGAATGTCTTCGAATTGTGCCGCGGCAACCTCCCGCATCGCCTTGTCCAGCAG
>JBDLIF010000023.1:0-14805 GCA_039714955.1 Pseudomonadota bacterium
GCACTCAGCGTGGATTCAAACATGAATATCATGTCAAGTAATCTGCAGACCATGACTGACAGTGTCGGCCAGCTGTCAGCCAATGTGCGCACCATGGCGGTGAGCGTGGATTCCATGGCTCAGGACATTCGTACCCTCGAACCGATGCTGACGAGCATCGACTCCATGGAGGAATCGATGAAACACATGACCAAGTCGACATACGACATGCAACACGATATGAGATCGATGAACTACAATATTCACGATGTCTCACGACCAATGTCAGTGTGGAATTCTTTTATGCCCTGGTAACTACCGGCACTCCTTCAAAAGCCCTGTGTATGCACTCATACCAGGGCTTTTTTAATCTCTTAGGGAGTCATTCCCTACTGCTTGCGATGGTGATGATCTATTTCAGAGAGGATTCCGGTTTGAAGTCATAATTGATGGTCGGGGAGGGTTCCTGAATAAAGTAACCGCGAATGTAATTGACCCCGATGGACCACAGAATGGCCAGGCTGCTTGCCTCGTCAACACCCGCGGTGATAGTCTTAATATTTGACTTTTGCGTAATCCGGTTGAGTTCATTGAGCCTGTCTTGCTTTTCCTGATTCTCGGATAACCCAGCAAGTAGTTGCTGGTCAAACTGGACAAAGTCAATAGGTAGACTGCGCAGCAATGCTTCAGGCTTTGGGGCCAGACCGAAATGGTCGATGGAGATTTTGCATTTTATCTTTTTCAAGCCATCCAAAAGCTTCCCGATTTCGTGTACATGGCTTCGTGCAATGGCGTCATGGATCTGAAAGACGAGCCATGAGCCCTTGGCTTCAAACTCTCGTAGGCAATCGCAGATCCACAGAAGTAATCTGTCGTCTCTCAGTGATGGCCCGGAGATGTTGATAAAAAAGGTAATCTTGTCTCCCTGTGCCCGGTGGTTTGCGAGTTCAGAAATGGCCTGTCGGATCACCCAGCGATCGAGCTCTGGCATTTTTCCTATAGCTTCTGTTTGTGCAAGGAACTGGTCGGGGTGAATCTCTTCCTGATTCTTGTCAAGCAGACGCACCAGGACCGCATAGTTTTCACGACTGTCCCCATGGAGGCTGACGATGGGTTGGTAAACCAATCGGAACTGGTCATGCTCAAAGGCATGCTCGATCAGCTTTACTAGATCCGCTTCGCTGTCGCTTAACGTTCCTTCATTGTCTTTATCTTTCTTTGCGAAGACGACCTGGTTTCCACCCTGATTTCTTGCCTGATCGCAAGCCTGATACGCCATGTTGATAAGGTCATTTGCATTAGCGACTTCAGGATCCCAGCTAACAGCGCCAACACTGCAGGTCGGAAGGTAGGAGAGAGGGATTTTTTTATACTGATGGTTTTCGATCTGCTGACAGATGTATTCTGCAAGTCTGGTGACTGATTGCTTTTCCTTTGCTTTGGTCAACAAGGTAAACGTGTGGTCACCAAATCTTGCTAAGAGATCATTTTCCGATGAAACAGCCTTTAAGAGTTCCGCCACTTCACTGATGATGCTGTCACTGACAAGGATGCCACCAGCATCCCGGATCTCTTTAAAATCATCCAATGTGATGTAGAAAAGGGCAGTCTGATCATCCGCTGACTCTAAAACCTCATCAAGCATGGTAAAAAAATGTTGGCGATTGTAGAGGCCGGTATGTATGTCCTGAGTGCTGAGTAGGCGTAATTTCTCTTCAACCTCTTTGGAAGAGGATTGATTGAGGATAATGACCTGGGTACAGGGTTCGTCATCTATCATGGCGGGTAAGAAGCTTAACTCCGCATCAAATTCGGAACCGTCGGAACTTATGCAGGTAGAATTCATCTGACCATTTTCTTCATTCCCCATACCCAGTTTGCGTAAAACCTTTTTAAATTTCACGTGTTCCGAGGGGGCGATCATGTCGAGTATGGGAAGTCCCTCGATATCATCTTCCTTGGCAAGTCCAAATAATTCCAGATAGGCAGAGTTTGCCTTTACATGCATGCCTTCGTGTATATACGCAATGGCGTCACGGGAACTTTCGGTCAGAAGGTTACAACGCAGTTCATATTCCTTGAGCTTGTGCTTGCTTGCTTCGATTTCCCGCTGCTGGGTGAGATGGTAATACTCCCTTTCTAGCACAAGAGACAACAGCTGATTTTGTTTGCGTTCCACCAGGTCACAGGCACCCTGTGACATCAGGTTTGCTTTGGTTTCACTGTCACAGCTTTCGGAAAGTGCAATCAACGGCACATTCACGCCTTGTTCGAGAAGGGTTTTTAAGGTCTCCGCTATACTGGTTTCATTGGGCTCGATGGTATAAAGAATCAGGTCGATTGGCATTGCGCCTGCAGTTGAGACTGCATCCAGGTCATGTTCAACCCGATGTGAGTGCACGGCGATTCCAGCGTTTCTCAGGGCTGTTAGATAGCCTTCTATCTCTGATGGGTTGTTGCCAATGATGAGCAGTTCAATTGCGGTATCGTGCATTCAAAGGGCGTCCGTCTGCTAGAGTAACAAATTGAATTAAAACAGGAGCATACTGCTAAATTAGCCAGCTTAGTGCGCAACCAAGGTTATTTTTGACTTTAGGCAAGGCGAGCAGTGGTTGGCTGGTGGATATGTGACCACAGGATTAGCGATAGCTATTTCAAGGGAGCATACACAACGCAGATGACCGCATATCGTCTTGCTGTGACGCATTGGCGTGGTGCTGTATTTCGTTAAAAATAATCCTGATTTAGTATTCCAGGATTTGAATTATAGTCCTCGCAGAATTGCTTGTGTGAATTCTTACCAGAATTAATGGAATGTGTCTCACTATCGCCTAGAAAAATATTGGCGGGGGCGCCACTAAGCTGCTCGGTTTATCTTTCGTCGTTGATGTACAGCGGCAGCCAGCTCCTCTAGGAGGGGTACACTGTCGTCCCAACTGATGCAGGCATCGGTAATGCTTTGACCGTATATCAGTTCCTTACCCACCTCTCTGTCTTGTCGGCCGGCTACAATAAAACTTTCAATCATTGCGCCGATGATGCGCATGTCACCCCGTGCTACCTGACTTGCCACATCACGCCCCACCAAGAGCTGGCGTTCGTGCTGCTTTCGGCTGTTTGCATGGCTGAAGTCAACCATCATGCGAGGTCTCTGGCCGGTGGCCTCCATCTCGTCCGACGCGATATTGATACTTTCAGAGTCGTAGTTGGGCCGGCTGCCGCCGCGCAGGATGACGTGACAGTCCTCGTTTCCCTTAGTCGAGAAGATGGCCGAGTGCCCCTCTTTGGTGACCGAGAGAAAATGGTGTGGTCGGGAGGAGGAGCGGATGGCATCCAGCGCGACCCGCATGCTGCCGTTGGTGGCGTTCTTGAATCCCACCGGGCAGGAGAGACCGGATGCCAGCTCCCGGTGGGCCTGACTCTCGGTGGTGCGGGCACCGATCGCACCCCAGCTGATCAGGTCGGCGATGTATTGTGGACTGATCAGATCCAGATATTCGGTGCCGGCAGGAACCCCCAGGTCATTGATTTCTAGGAGCAGTTTGCGGGCCAGTCGCAGGCCGGTATTGATCTCGAAATTGTCGTCCAGGGTCGGATCGTTGATCAGCCCCTTCCAACCCACGGTAGTGCGGGGCTTTTCGAAATAGACCCGCATGACGATCTCCAGGTCACTCTTCAAGGCCTCACGCAGCGGCTTCAGACGTTGTGCATAATCCAGGGCCGCTTTGGGGTCGTGCACCGAGCAGGGACCAATGATCACCAGCAGGCGGTCATCCTCATCCTGCAGAATACGGTGAATGGCCAGGCGTGTCTCAAAGACCGTCTGGGCGGCTGATTCGGTGATGGGTAGTTCTCCATGCACCTGGGCAGGTGTGCTCAACTCCTTGATGGCATTGATGCGTAGATCGTCAGTTTGTTTCATGCGCTACAGTTAGTAAGACAGTCGTTGGATCAATAGATTATACATGCAACATCTATCGCAGCGAATCGTCAGCTACAACAAACTTGAAACAGCAGACAAGCCATCTGAATTAAGATTAAGCAAGGGATGTCATCATCTGCTGGATCTACAGACTGCACTTGTTACAATTAAACTATCGAAACAGTTCAGGCGCAGAGAACCATGAGTAAAATCAAAGTTTATGAAGGCATTGACAAGGATCCCTATGGTGCAATGAATCCGACCGGGAATATCATTCGTGATGCCTGGTTGTTCGGTATTATTCCGGAGACCGAAACCTGCGAGGGTTGGAACTTTCAAGGGATTGATGCCCTCTACGACAAGGTTACCCTGGAGTGGGACAAATATGGCCATCTGGCCTCCAATCTACCTGATGAACTACGTGAGAAACACGCCCGGATATATGACGCAGCGGTAAAACGGGCGCGAAGCCTTGGTTGGGATCCGACATTGGGTGAAAACGACTAACTATCGTTAATACAGCGGACATGCCAAAACAATTTACCACAGAGACGTTTTTTCGCCCGCCAGAATTGAGCAGAGAGAGGATTAAAATTCCTGGTACGCTGTTCAATCGTTGTCGGTTGATGTTAAAGCGCTGCGAATATGATCACATCTTTATACCGATCCGGAGTATGCAGTTCATTGCTGTGATCGATGGTGAAGAGATCATTTTTGTCGACAGTCTCAACTATGCGGTGCGCGATGGAGAGGGTGGCAGAATGATCATGTTGGCCTGGAAAATTGGCCAGGAGGAGGGCGGACGGGATTCTCTTAGTGCGCCGGTTTCAGTGGACTTGATCCACTATGCCCCGGATGTCCGTGATTTGCATAATCGTCTGATGGTGGAACTGCCAAAGGCCTTGGATCAACTGGAAGAGCGAGCCCGTGAGCATGGTTGTGAACCGAAGAAAAAGAAAGTCTTGGCTTTTCCAAACTGAGCCTGTCTTCCCTCGCTAATGAAGGCTTAGCAGGGAGACAGGCTGGAAGTTTTACTTGGAGGTTGGTTCTAAGCGGTAATCGCAGCGAAAACTGCAGGCAATCTCTCCGGCAACCGTTCCACATGATCCACGATGGAGAAGTTATTCTCGCCGAAGATGCGCGCTACATATCGATCAGCATTTGGGTCAAGCGTCAGGCAATAGGTGTAAACGCCCTGCATGGCAAGATCATCCACCGCTTTTTTCGTATCGTGGCGCAGGTACTGGGGATCACGCTCATCGATATCCGCCGGTTCACCATCCGTTATCAGCAGGACCAGGCGCTTCTGGGCATTCTGCTGGGTCAGGTGCCAACCGGCATGCCGCAGGGCGGCGCCCATACGGGTTGACAGGTTTCCTTGCATGCCCGCCAGGCGTGACTTGGCCTCGTCGTCGTAGGTTTGCTCAAAATCCTTGAAACGGTAGTACTGCACGTCATGCCTGCCATCGGAGGCAAAGCCATGTACTGCGAAGTTGTCGCCGATGGAATCGATGGCCCAGGCCAGCAGGCCGGTGGATTCACGGGTCAGATCAAGGATGCTGGGCTGATCCTCATAGCCCGGCTCACCCTCGCTGATGTCGCCAACCTTCTCGTTGGTGGACTCGGAGAGGTCCATCAGCACGACTATCGAGAGATCGCGGATATGCCGGCTGATGCGGATGTTGATGCGTGGGTCCGGCATGATGCCGCGGCGGATATCGATCATGGCGCGCACCGCGGCATTCAGGTCCAGCTCTTCGCCCTCTTCATAGCCACGCCGCCGCACTATGCCCTGGGGCTGCATGGCGTCGATCAGGTGGCGGATGCGCGAGGCGATGGGTTTATACTTGGTGAGGATCTCATCCATCAACTCCGGGTCGCCCTTGGGCTGGCGGCGCTCGATGACGGTGGCCCATTCCGGACGCGCCAGCTGCACATGGTAGTCCCACTCATCATAGTGATAGGGGTCGGAGACCGGCTCCTTACCCCACATCTCGTTGTAGCTGACACCCAGGTCTTCGTAGGGGAAGAGTTCGGTCTGGCAGACCCATATCTCTTGCGCGTCATCCCCTGCCAGTTCGCAATCCACCTCGTTGGCCATTTCAATGGCCGAGACATGCTTACGTACCTGCTGCTCGCTGGCCGGGATATAGTCGGCCCCCTGTTCGACGAACATGTTTTCGGAAAACTCCCAGAAATACCGGTTGTCGTCACGATAGGGAATCGGCCAGTCGGAGAGGATGCGCACACTGGGGATGCGCGAGATCTCAGCCAGTTTGTTATAGAAATCAACCCCAGCCATCCAGGCCAGGCGGGGATTATAAGGGTCTTTTTCCAGCTCGCCGACGAAGTCGTCGGCAATGGTATTGATCACATCCACCGGGTCACGGTAGTCGCGGTCCATGATCGCGCGGGTGGTGCGCATCATCAGGTCCATCGCCTCATGCACCTCCTGCGGCTCGTCATCCTTGCCTGGCTCCGCGGTCAGGAACGACAACCAGAGTTTACGCAGACCGGGAAACTCCTGATAGGCCAGATATTCAACCCGTGCATCTTCGAACAGTTCGATACAGCGCATCTGCGCCTGGGACAACTGCTCGGCGGAGATCGTGTCGTTGGTATAGACCATGTGCGCGGCGCAGTGCGCGGCAGCGGCGCGATAGATTTCCATGCCATCGATACCGCGGAATGGATCGAAGGCATCGGGAATATGCACCTGAAAGTCTTCGATATAGGGCTTGAGTCCTCGTTTGGACTCATAATCGCCCGAGGTGGGCCGCATCAGAAAGGCGCGCGCCCACAGCGCGCGGAGGTAGAAGTTCAGTTTGCGCTGATTGTCGATGAACAGGGTGCCACGGCGCTCTTTCTGCAGCACTGAGCGGGAGGATTCGGTCTGTAGGCTAAAATAGGCCATCTGTCCATCCAGGTCGCGTTGGTGCGCCTGAGCGCCCCACATGACCCAGCGGCGCAGGCCACCCAGGGTGAGTTTGGACAAGAGCTCATCCAATACTTCCATCATGGGCCGCAGGCCGCGAGGCGCCTTGCCGGTCATCTGATGCAGCAGCTTGAGGTAGCCGCGCATCACGTCTGCATCACCCAGACGCTGAGACACCAGATGCATATTCGTAAGCATCAAGGTGATGACGCTGCCGGAGGTGTGGGAGGCCAGTTTCATCATGGTCTCGACGATATCCGGGATGATGTCTTCTCCCACCTCCTTGGCGACCCCGGGCATCTCCTGGACATAAGTCAGGACCAGGTCCTGGCCGCGGCCCATGGTGCACATGGCTCGCATGCCTTCCAGGTAGTTCTGCAGGCCCCGGGGCGACATCACCCGGGCGGCTTCATGATAGGAGGATTCGAATGCTTCGAAATGCTCGTGATCGTTTTCGTCCAGGCAAGCAACGTATTCGCTAAAGTCGATAGACATAGTTTTTACCGTTAAGAACGCCAGAATTAAGGGGTACGCCCAGCGGGCAGCGCACCATCACCAAGACCCATGCTTGTTTTACTGGGTTCAGAAATAGGTATTGACCGCTGCCCCCAGGGTGTCGCGCATATCCGGATCATCGGTCAGCGGAGTGACCAGCGCCATCTGGCAGGCAGATTGAGGATCAATGCCTTTACCCACAAGCTGCGCCGCATACACCAGCAGGCGGGTGGACATGCCTTCGTCCAGGCCGTGACCTTTCAGATTGCGTGAACGGTGCGCGATCTGCACCAGTTTCTCGGCTATCTCTCGATCGACACCGCTTTCGTGAGCAACAATCTCCGTCTCGATCTCCGTCTCAGGGTAGTCGAAGTCCATGCCACCGAAACGCTGTTTGGTGGACTGCTTGAGATCCTTCATCAGTGATTGGTAGCCAGGGTTGTAGGAGATGACGATCTGGAAATCTTCGTGTGCATGCACCAGCTCACCCTTCTTCTCCAGCGGCAGTTCACGGCGATGATCGGTCAAAGGGTGAATGACCACAGTGGTGTCTTGGCGGGCCTCGACCACTTCATCGAGATAACAAAGGGCGCCGATGCGGGCGGCCACGGTCAGTGGGCCGTCCTGCCATTTGGTGCCGTTGATGTCGAGCAGGAAGCGACCCACCAGGTCAGAGGCGGTCATGTCTTCATTGCAGGCCACGGTGATCAGGGGTTTTTGCAGTTTCCACGCCATATATTCGACGAAGCGTGATTTGCCACAGCCGGTCGGACCCTTGAGCATCACCGGCATGCGTGCGTCATAGGCGGCCTGGTACATCTCCACTTCGTTGTGGACCGGACGGTAATAGGGTTCCTCTTTGATCAGGTACTGATCGCGGTCGATTTCGCTCATGGGTGCTTAGTCTCCAGCTTTATGCAGCCATCAGGCATTGTTAATTGATTCACAACGCTGATGGGATGGATGGAATTGCCACTCTTCAGTAGTCAGCCAATGGTGCGACTGCTGAAGAGTGGCAGCTCTTACATGAAAAAACCCCCGTCCCGCCCCGGATAACCGAGCGAGGCGGGGGTTCCCTGTCTAATCGCTGAGATCAGTGATTAAACGGCTTGGCCACGGTAGATAACCATGGAAGCACCGGCGCACTGGGCGTAGTTGTCCAGACCCAGCAGACGAACATGGTTGTTCGGATGGGCTTGGTGACAAGCTTCGCACTCGGCCAGGATGGAGTCCACGTCGGTCTCACCGAACATCGGCAGTTTCCACATGTACCAGTAGCTGCTGGTCGCGTTCTGCGGCTCGGTGTGCTCAATGGACGGGTTCCAGCCCTTGGATACGATGAACTCGATCTGGGTGCGGATCTGGTCATCGCTCATGGCCGGCAGGTAAGAGAAGGTCTCGAACTTGCGGCTTTCGGTGTTGGCCAGACTTGACTTGTAGTCTTGCATTTCACTCATTGGTTTATACCTCTAAATATCGAATTTGATCTTTACGTCGTGCAGCAGGGCGAAGGGCAGACCACCGGCGGTCGCATCCCCACCGCTTGCGCGGTGGGGTCCCTGCTCTTCGCCTCGGTCTGCTACTTGTGAGAAACGTCCAGCTTGTCGACGGTGTCGAATTCGAACTTGATCTCTTTCCAAGTTTCCATGGCGGCCTTCAGCTCAGGGCTGTGGCCAGCAGCGGTGGTGAGGATGTCCTTACCTTCCTTCTCCAGCTCACGACCCTGGTTACGAGCTTCAACACAGGCTTCAACTGCAACACGGTTGGCGGCCGCGCCGGCAGCGTTGCCCCACGGGTGACCCAGGGTGCCGCCACCGAACTGCAGGACGGAGTCGTCGCCGAAGATGCTGACCAGCGCCGGCATGTGCCAGACGTGGATACCACCGGAAGCTACCGGGATAACGCCAGGCATGGAGCCCCAGTCCTGATCGAAGAACAGACCACGTGAACGGTCTTCCTTGATGTAGGAATCGCGCATGGTGTCGATCCAGCCCAGGGTTGCATCACGGTCGCCTTCCAGCTTACCGACAACGGTACCGGAGTGCAGATGGTCACCACCAGACAGACGCAGCACCTTGGTCAATACACGGAAGTGGATACCATGGTGCGGATTACGGTCGAGTACCGCATGCATGGCGCGGTGAATGTGCAGCAGCATGCCGTTGTCCTGACACCACTGGGCCAGCTGGGTGTTGGCGGACAGACCACCGGTCAGGTAGTCATGCATGATGATCGGCGCGCCAATCTCTTTGGCGTACTCGGCACGACGCATCATCTCGTCAGAGGTCGGCGCGGTAACGTTCAGGTAGTGACCCTTGCGTTCGCCAGTCTCGGCTTCTGCCTTCAGGATGGCTTCCATGACAAAGTCGAAGCGGTGCTTCCAACGCATGAACGGCTGAGAGTTGACGTTCTCGTCGTCCTTGGTGAAGTCCAGGCCACCGCGCAGGCCTTCGTAGCATGCACGGCCATAGTTCTTGGCTGACAGGCCCAGTTTCGGCTTAATGGTACAGCCCAGCATCGGACGGCCATACTTGTTCATGATGTCACGCTCGACCTGGATACCCTGAGGGGGTCCATTACAGGTCATGACGTAGGCGACCGGGAAGCGAATGTCTTCCAGGCGCAGGGCGCGCAGGGCCTTGAAGCCGAATACGTTGCCCACCAGTGAGGTGAGTATGTTGACTACGGAGCCTTCTTCGAACAGGTCGATTGGATAGGCAACAAAGGCGTAGTAGCAGGTATCGTCACCGGGTACGTCTTCGATTGCGTAAGCGCGGCCCTTGTAGTAGTCCAGGTCGGTCAGCAGGTCTGTCCAAACCGTGGTCCAGGTACCGGTAGAAGATTCAGCAGCTACGGCAGCGGCGACTTCTTCACGGGGAATACCCGGCTGGGGGGTGATCTTGAAGCACGCCAGGATGTCGGTATCCTTGGGTGTGTAATCGGGCATCCAGTATGTTTCGCGGTACTCTTTTACGCCCGCGTCGTAGGTCTTTGCCATGTGTACATTCTCCTAACAGAGGTAGTTGTTGGCCTTCGCCGGTAACAGTCGGCTAAATTTCAGCGCAAAATGCGCATCACGTTCGAAATTCGAGGCGATGCTCATCTCGCAACGGCTGGAGAATTATAGGAAATCCCCTGAGGATTGAAAGTCAGATGTTCTGATTGGTAGTATAAGTAAAAACTTATACCAAATCGCGGTCTGATAAACTTCTGGCCTAAAGCGAGAAAACAAAGACAACTTCGCCATGCATATCACACTTCGTCAGCTCCAAGTTTTTCAATCCGTAGCGGAACATCTGAATTACACTCAGGCAGCCCGTTCTCTGCACTTGAGCCAGCCTGCGGTTTCCATGCAGGTCAAGCAACTGGAGGAGTCCATTGATCTGCCTTTGTTTGAGCATGTGGGCAAGAAGATCCAGTTGTCGGAGGCCGGGCGGGAAGTCTATCAGTATTCCCGAACCATCTTTCACACGTTCGAAGAGATGGATGAGGTGCTGGCGGCCCTGCGGGGTGTAGAGATCGGCCGCCTGGATATAGCGGTGGCCAGTACGGTCAACTACTTTGCCCCGCGATTGATGGCGGCCTTTAGCCGGCGTTATCCAAAGATCGATCTGCGACTCGATGTCACCAACCGGCAACGGCTGATGGAACTGCTGCATCTCAATGAGACCGACATCGTTCTCATGGGACAACCTCCGGAAGACATCGATCTGGTTTCCGAACCCTTCATGGAAAATCCCTTAGTGGTCATCGCACCACCCGGCCATCCGCTAGAGGATGAAAGGTCGATTCCCATTGAGCGTCTGGCCGAAGAGACCTTCGTGATGCGCGAAGAAGGCTCGGGAACTCGTCAGGCCATGGAGCGTTTTTTTGCTGACCTGAAGATTGAAATCCGATTTGGTATGCAGATGACGCGTAATGAGGCGATCAAACAGGGGGTGCGTGCAGGCATGGGGCTCGGAGTTGTGTCAGCGCATACCATCGAACTGGAATTGGAGACCAGGCGTCTAATTCAGTTGGATGTGCAGGGTTTTCCAATCCGGCGTCATTGGTACATGGTCTACCAGCGGTCCAAACGGCTCTCGCCAGCGGCACTGGCGTTTCATGAATTTGTGCTCGCCGAGGCCCAGCATGTGAAAGAGACGCCGATCTGAATGCGAGGGTCCGCTGAATGGGGTAAACTTTGACTCCTTCACCTTATTGATAAAGCTACCCGTGGGGCGATAATCCAATGGCGCATGACAAAGAGACCGCCAGTGCCATACTCTCGAAGCAGTATCCCATACTCAGCCATGTCAATCTCCCGGCGGATCTGCGTCAACTCTCCCTCTACCAACTGCCGCTGCTGGCGGAGGAATTGCGGCGGTTTCTGATTGAATCGGTTTCCCGCACCGGGGGGCATCTGGCAGCGGGGCTCGGCGTGGTGGAACTGACCATTGCACTGCACTATGTGTTCCAGACCCCGAAAGACCGGCTGGTCTGGGATGTGGGCCACCAGGCCTATCCGCACAAGATTCTCACCGGTCGGCGTGACCGCATGGGCAGCCTGCGCCAGAAGGATGGCCTCTCCGGCTTCCCCAAACGTAGTGAGAGTGAATACGATACCTTCGGCACCGGCCATTCCAGCACCTCCATCGGGGCGGCCCTGGGCATGGCGGTTGCGGCCAAGCAGAAGGGGGAGAAGCGCAAGGTGGTCGCGGTGATCGGCGATGGGGCAATGGGAGCGGGCATGGCCTTCGAGGCCCTCAACCAGGCCGGCGCGCTGGATGAGGATCTGCTGGTGATCCTCAACGACAACGATATGTCGATCTCCAAACCGGTGGGTGGTTTCAGTAACCATCTCTCACGCCTGCTGTCGGGCAAGATCTACACCGGTATGAAGGAGGGCAGCAAGACCCTGCTCAGCCATCTGCCGCCCCAGATTGGCGAATTGGCGGGGCGTTGGGAGGAACACATGAAGGGCATGTTGCTGCCTGGCACCCTGTTCGAGGAGATGGGTTTCAACTACATCGGACCCATCGATGGTCACGACCTGGATACCCTGGTGGCCACCTTGAAGAACATGCGAGAGATGCGCGGTCCCCGCTTGCTGCATGTAATTACCCAGAAAGGACGTGGCTATGAGCCGGCGGAAGATGATCCCTGCGTTTACCATGGGGTCACGCCCTTCGATCCCGATACCGGAAAGATGGAGAAGAAGGGGGGAGGCCAGACCTACACCCAGGTGTTCGGAGACTGGTTGTGTGATACCGCCAAGGTAGACAGGCGTCTGGTGGGCATTACCCCGGCGATGTGCGAAGGTTCCGGCATGGTGCGTTTTTCCAAGAACTACCCCGAGCGCTATTTCGATGTGGGGATCGCCGAGCAACATGCCCTGACCTTTGCCGCCGGGCTGGCCTGCGAAGGGGTGAAACCGGTGGTGGCTATCTACTCTACCTTCCTACAGCGGGCCTATGATCAGCTGATCCACGATATTGCCCTGCAGAATCTCGATGTGACCCTGGCGGTGGACCGGGCCGGTCCGGTAGGGGCGGATGGCGCCACCCACGCCGGCAGCTTCGATCTGAGTTATGCCCGTGCCCTGCCAAATATGCTCATCATGGCCCCGGCGGATGAGAACGAGTGCCGCCAGTTGCTGCAGACCGCCTATGAGTATTCAGGCCCTGCCATGGTGCGTTATCCCCGTGGTGCTGGCCCGGGGGTGGCCGTGGCCAAAGATCCAGTCAGTCTGCCTATCGGACAGGGTGAGATGCGCCGCGAGGGCCAAGGTGTGGCCCTGCTGGTCTTTGGCAGTCTGCTGGGCAGCGCCCTGGAGGCGGCCGAGACTCTGGATGCCAGTGTGACCAATATGCGTTTCATCAAGCCACTGGACGAGCAACTGCTCCTGAAGCTGGCGGACCAGCATGAGCTGCTGGTGACGCTGGAGGAGAACAGCCTGCAGGGTGGTGCCGGGTCGGTGGTGAACGAAACTCTGATGCGGGCCGGACACCCGGTGCGGGTGCTCAATCTGGGTCTGCCTGATCAATTTCTCGACCAAGCCAGCCAACAGGAGCAGTTGGCGGAGGCGGGTCTCGACGTGGCGGGCATCCTCGTGGCGGTGAACCGGGTGCTGCAAGAGACGTCAGCGCAGGTGTTGGTAAATTCTTCCAGCTGAGCAGGGTTTTCGTCTCCCTCCCAAATACTTATGATTGAAATCACGCCCGTACCCGCGTTCGATGACAACTACATCTGGATGCTCGGTGATGCTGAGTCGAACCTCTTCGTGGCCGTAGATCCCGGCGATGAAGATCCGGTGCTGGAGTGGCTGCAGGCCAGGGACGCCGAGCTCAGCGGCATACTGCTGACACATCATCACTATGATCATATCGGTGGCGTACCCGAACTGCTGGCCGCCTATCCCGATATTCCGGTCTTCGGACCGGCCAAGAACCAGATCAAGGGTCTTAACCGACCGGTAGGTGAGGGCGATCGGATAGTTCTGCCCCTGTTGGATGTTGTCTTCGATGTGATGGAGGTGCCGGGGCATACCGCTGGACACATCGCCTATTACGGCGAGGGCGTGCTGTTCTGCGGCGATACCCTGTTTGCCGCCGGCTGCGGCAGGGTTTTCGATGGCACCTTTGAGCAGTTGGCGGATTCACTGCAGCGGATTGCTGGACTGCCTGCCGATACGCGGGTCTATTGCGCCCACGAATACACCCTGGCCAATCTCGGTTTTGCGGCCTGGGTGGAGCCGGAGAGTGATGCCCTCAAGCAGCGAACCCAGGCGGATCAGGCCAGGCGGGAAAAGAATCAGCCTACCGTGCCCTCAATACTTGCGCTTGAGCTGGCTACCAATCCATTTCTGCGAACTTCGGTACCCCAGGTAGTTGCTGCCGCGGAACGATTTGCCGGCCATGCACTTGAGGGACATGCCCAGATCTTCACCACACTGCGCAACTGGAAGGATCGGGAATACGATTGAGGCGGGTGGAGCATTGAAAATTCTCAAGCGGCTGCTCCAATAAAAAAGCCGCGAGGTCCGAAGCCCTCGCGGCTTTTTTTCGGCTAGCGATGAAGTTACACGTTGCGCGCGTCCATCATCTTCTCGATGATGGGTTGCAGGATGATCTCCATGGCAAAACCCATTTTGCCGCCAGGTACGACGATGGAGTTGCGCCGGGACATGAATGAACGGTCGATCATCGACATCAGGTAGGTGAAGTCGGTATCGAACTTCTTCGGATCCTGGATGCGGATCACCACGAAACTCTCGTCCGGGGTTGGTATGTCACGGGCGATGAAGGGGTTGGATGTATCCACGGTCGGCACACGCTGGAAGTTGATGTCGGTGCGTGAGAATTGCGGGGTGATGTGATTGATGTAGTCGGGCATGCGACGCATGATGGTATCCACGATCGCCTCTTCGCTGTAGCCGCGTTCGGCGTTGTCGCGGAAGATTTTCTGAATCCACTCCAGGTTGACGATGGGCACC